>NZ_BRXS01000001.1:900000-1097814 GCF_030159095.1 Roseisolibacter agri | reverse complement strand
GTCGCCAACGCCACCGCCGACTTCGTCATCGCGCGCATGCTGCACTCCGGCCGTCTCCACCGACCACCGCCGCAGCTTCCGCTCCACCGCGATCAACGATTCAACAGAGCCGATGACAGGATGACCAATGCCGTTCGCCGTTCAGGGTCCGGCGCGCCGGTCCCCTGTGGCCTGTGGGAGGGATGCGGATGCTCCGGATGAAGCGGATGCTGCGGATCGCTCCGCACCGGCGCATGGAGCGTTGCCGCCACGCGGAACGATCCGAATGATCCGTTCAGATCCGGAGCATCCGCATCCTCCCCAATAGGCAAAGGGACCGGCGCGCCGACGCGTCCCGCGTTCCACAGCCGCCCCCCGCGGCCCACAGCGCCTCACCGCAGCTGCGCCGCCCCGAAGCTCAGCTGCAGCACCGCGCTGAACACGGTCTGCGAGATGCGCTGGTTCAGGTTGTTGTTGAACGTCGTCACGTGCGTGCCGTTGAGGCTCAGCGTCAGCGTCTCCGCCACGTCGGAGTTCGCGCTGAACGAGAGCGCGCGCCGCCCGTTGTCGGCCTGCACCACGCGCAGCGCCTCGTCGGCGATCACCTGCCCGAACGCGTCGCGCGGCAGCAGCAGCGTCTCCGTGCCGCCGTCCTGCCAGCCGAGTCGCGTGCGGATCGGGCTGCGCAGGTTCCAGCGCGACGGCGGCGTGAAGGCCTTCGTCAGCTCGACGTTCGTCTCGCGCGTCTGCACGTCCGTGCGGCTGCCCGGGACGTCGTCGAAGCGGCGCGTGAGCGCCACGCCGCCGCCCGTCGTGAAGCCGCCGAACGCCTTCCACACCACGCTGCCCGTGATCGGGTAGCTGCGCGACGTCACCGCGCGCGTGTCGAGCGGCGCGCCCGAGTCGGCCGGCGACACCGCGCGCGTGCGCTGCCAGAGCATGCGCGCGTTCGCGCCCACCGTCTCGATCCAGTCGCCCGCGAACGCCGGCCGCCAGTTCCAGCGCAGCGACAGGTCGGGGATCGTGCGCTGCGTGCCGTCGGCCTCCGCCTGCCGGTCGGTCGCCGCGCGCCGCCACCAGCTGCGCGTCCCGCCCGTCTCCATGCGATTGGTGAGCGAGAAGCCGAGCGGGAGACCGACGGTGTGCGCGAGCACGAGGCGCGTCACCGCGCCCGCGGCCGTCGCGTTGCGGCCGCCCGGCGTGCGGAACGCTCCCAGCCCGCCGAAGCCCAGCTGCAGCCCGAGGCTCGGATCGAGCGCCGTCGCGTCCAGGTTGGAGGAGAGCGTGCGCTCGACGCGCACGTCCACCGGCTGCAGCGCACGCCGCATGCGCGCGCGCAGCGTCGGCGTCGCGCCGCGGAGCGCGGTGTCGCGCGCGAGGCGCGGCGTGGAGTCGGGCACCACCGGCGCGATCGGCGGCGCGGGCACCGGCGTCGGCGCGGCGCCGAACAGCGCGCGCCCCAGGTCCACCATCGCGCCGGCGGACGCGACCTGCGTCGTGCCGATGCGGCGCGGCAGCCGCAGCGCGCCCGTCGAGTCGCCGAGCTCCTCGTCCGCGTGCAGCAGCGCGCGCGCGTTCGGGTCGCGCGTCGTCGTGTGGTACGTCGCCACCTCCGCGCGCGGCTGCACCCAGCCGCGCAGCGCCGGCGCGAAGCGCAGCAGCCCCGCCATCGCGCGCTCGCGCTCCAGGCCCACGTCCAGCCCCGCCAGGCGCTCGCGGTCCGCGCGCGCGGCCGCGCTGCGCTCGTTCGCCAGCGAGTCGAGCCCGTCGCCGAACGCCGGGTAGTCGCGCAGGTCGCGCAGCGTGCTCGCGTCCCAGCGCGCGGTGAGCGCGGGCGTCGGCTGGAACTCCACCACCAGCCCGTTCCGCCACACGTGATCGAGCCCGTTCACCACGCGCGCCGTGTCGTCGAACGCCACCACCGGCTTGAGGAACGCCTCCTGCCGGTTGCCCGTGCGCACCAGGTGGCTCGTGAGCTTGAGCGTCGTCGGGGTCCAGCGGAACGCGCCGCCGATCAGCCCCAGCGAGCGCGCCGCCGGCACCAGGTCGTAGTCCGCGCGCAGCGTGAAGCCGTCGCGCTGCGCGCGCTGGAAGGCGCTCCGCGACCCGCCGCTCGTCCACGTGGACGTCAGCGCGAGGTTGTTGAGGAGCGGCGCCCACGGCGTGCCCGTCACCGGCGTCGCGCGCTTGATCGTGAACGCCACGCTCGTCGTCGCGTCGCGCGGCGTGCGCAGCCCCGTCAGGTCCTCGCCGCGCAGGTCGGAGTTCGCGAGGAAGGTCGGCGCCGCGTCGGTCTGCTGGTAGCTCACCGTCAGCGGCATCGCGAAGCCGCGCGCGCCCGGCACGAGCCTGTCGAGCCGCACCGACGCGCCGACGTCGATCGCGTTCGCCGTCGCGAAGGTCGGCGTCTCGCCCAGCTGGCGGAAGTACGGATCGCGCCGCGTCACGTTCACGCGCACGTCGGCCAGGTCGCCCGCCTGCACCGCGAGCCCGAACTCGCCCGCCATCCCCGGCGTGTCCTCGACGTCGCTGAGGCGCAGGTCGTTGACCCACAGCTCCAGCGTGTCGCCCGGCACGATGGGCGAGCCGCCGCGCGCCAGCGTGTCCACGCGCACGAAGCCCACCGCCAGCTCCTGCACGGCCGCGAGGTTGGGCGGCGTGACGTTCGGCTCCACCGTGTAGACGAGGTAGCCGTCCTCGCACGCCGCGTAGCGGTTCACGGCGAAGCCGCGCGGGAGCCCCGAGCGCTCCACGAGGGCGGCGTCCACCCCCGTGCACCGGTACTGCTGCGCGATGCCGCCGCGCAGGTAGGCCTCCTGCACCGCCGCCCGCAGCCGGTAGAAGCGGCCGAAGTCCACGCGCACCTCGGGCAGCCACGACTCGCGCGACGGGCCCGCATTCACCGGCGTGCGGTAGACGTAGAAGTTGTGCTCGTCCCGGCCGAGCTTCACGTACGCGTTCAGCTCCCCGTTCACGCCCCAGCCGGCGCCGTTGCCGCGCATCCACAGCCGGAGCGTCTTGTACGTCATCAGGTTCTTGGCGCCCTCGGGGAAGCGGAAGTACGCCTCCGCGCGCTCGTAGAGCCCGAGCGAGCCGCCCGGCGCGCCGGCCTGCAGCCGCAGCGCGCGCTCGTTCACCTGCACCGCCGTCGCCTCCAGCCCCGTGCGGCGCTCGTCCGTCTCGTCGGTGACGCCCGGCGGGGACTGGTACGGCACGCGTCCCGTCGAGTCCTGCGTCCCCACCACGCCCGCGATCACCCAGCTTCCCTGCGTGCCGAGCGAGTCGCCCGCGATGCCGACGGCGGCGCGGTCGGTGCGGCGCAGCCACGGCGCGCCCACCAGTCGCAGGCGCGCGAGCGCGGTCGTCGTGAACGCGCTGTCGGGCTCCTCGTCGCCGCTCACCATCGTCAGCCGCAGCGACCGCACGCGGCGGATGCTGAAGCCGTCCGTCGAGTCGCTCGGCGCGCGGAAGGGCACGCGCACCAGCACCCAGCAGCGGCGCTCCGCGAGCGCGGCCACCTCGCCGACGGTCGGCGTGACGGTCGCCTGGCACGCGTTCGGGTTCTCGCGCGTGAAGGTGCGGCGGTCGCTCAGGTTCACCACGAAGCGCCGCAGCCGCTCGCCGCCGTCGGCGCTCGCGTCGTCGAGGTTCAGCTGCCCGTCCTGGTCGAGGTCCTCCTCGTCCAGCCGGTTGTTGCGCACCGTGCACGTCGTCAGCGGGTCGCCGATGACGGCGCTGCGCCCCGTCTGCGCGCGGCACACCGCGACGTCGCGCTGCACCGTGCGGGCAGGCGCGGTTCCGGATTCGTCGACCACCACCAGCGTGTCGATGCGGTCGCCCGGGAGGCCGCGGTCGTTGACGCTGGCGTCGAACACGCGCGTCAGCGAATCGCGCTCCGTGTCCAGCCGGTCGAAGCGCTGCAGCCGGCGCCCGCGATACAGCGAGTCCACGCCCGCCGGCACGCCCGGCCCCGCGGCGCGCGGCCGCACGGTCAGCGTCTCGGGCGCGAACGCGACGGTGTTCTCGGACACGTCGCCGAAGTCGAAGACGAGCGTCGGGTTGCGGCCGATGCCCGCGGCGTCGGTGCGCACGAGTGCGTAGAACTCCAGCGCCTCGACGCGCGACAGGTCGGCACCGCCGGGATTGAGCAGCGTGCGGATCGAGCGCCAGCGGCGGCCGGGCGTCGCGTCGGTGCCGCCGAGCGTCCAGCGGAAGCGCGACGCGGGCGACGACGCCGCGCCGCCGACCGGCGTGCCCGCGTCGTCGCGCGCCGGCAGGCCGCCGATGCTCGTCGGGTACAGCGTCAGCCAGAGCAGCGGCTCCGTCGGCGCGAGGCCGCCGGTGCTCAGCCGCACCGAGGGATCGATGTCGGTGATGCGATACTGCAGGAGCGCCGATCCGCCGAGCGGGCGCACGAGGCTCTGCCACGCCAGCGTCGACGCGCGGTCGGTCGTCAGCGGCACGCCGCGCGTCGCGCCGCGCAGCGCGGTCGACATCACCGGGCGGCTCGACAGGTACCACTGCGTCTCGCTGAGCGGCAGCCCGAGGCCGCCGTCCCCCTCGAAGCTCTCGAGGAACGCCTGCCCCGCCGCGTTGGGCACGGGCTTGCTGGCCGCGAACTCCGCGCGCAGCGCGACGCGCGCCGGCGCGACCGTCGTGTCACCGCCGCCGAGCGCGCGCGTCAGCCGGTTCACCGCGCGCGCCAGCAGCGGCGCGTTCCACGCCAGGTCCGCGCGCGCGCCGCCCACCAGCGACCCCACCGGCTCGAAGCCGAGCGGCGGCCGGTTGAACGTCGAGCGCTGCGACTGCGTGATCGCGGTGAGGCTCAGCACGCCCGCGTTCGTCGTCCACTCCGCCGCGCCGCCGACGATGCGCGTGGGCTGCGTGGCGAACAGCGGGTTCTCCTCGAAGCGCACCGTCACCGGCGTCGGCGTCGGGAAGAGGCGCGCCGGATCGGTGAACGTGACGACGCCCAGGTCGTAGTCGATCTCGTAGTCGGTGCCGCGCACCAGCGGGCGGCCGAACGCGGTCAGCCGCTCGGAGCCCGGCCGCAGCTGCACGGAGCCCAGCGCCAGCGTCCCCGGCTCGCCGAGGCCCTCGCCGTCGTAGCGCAGGCGCAGCCGGTACACGCCCTGCGGCCGCTGCGCCGAGTAGAGGAACTCGGCCGGGATCGTGTAGATCGTGTCGTTGGCCGGGTTCGACGCGCCGCGCGCGAGGCCCGCGCGCGCGAACGGCTGCAGCGACGGGAAGACGACGAAGTAGTCGCGGATCAGCTTCGCCGTCAGCCCGCCCGCGCCGCCCGCGGCGTTGACGTTCGGGTCCTGCGGCCGCGGCCAGAGGCGGTTCTCGACGTCGAAGGTCGTGGGGCTCGACGCCTGCGCGAGCCCGAACATCTGCAGGTACGTCGCGCCGAACGTCGCGTCGACGGGCTTCTCCTGGTCGCCGCCCGGGCCCGTGACGATGCGCAGCCCCACCGTCTCGCGCCGCAGCTCCTCGCCGCCCACGCGGTACACGTTGCGCAGCTCGCGGAAGAACGCGCCGTCGCGCGGCGTCAGCTCGGGCTCCCACACCAGGTTCGCGACCTGCGCGGTGTCCTCGCGCAGCTCGGTGTCGGGCGTGCCGCCGGTGGCGACGTACCGCGTGCGCACGCCGTTCACCGTCACCTCGTACGCCACCGCCAGCCGCTCGGCGTTCAGCTGCAGCGGGCGCAGGAGCGCGATCCAGAGCTGCGACGGGTCGACGTAGTAGTCGACGTTCTCGCGCAGCAGCTCGTACGTCTGCGCGCGCGGGTTCTTGGCGCCGCGCACCTGCAGCCGCGGGCCGCGCGGGTTCTGGTTCTGCGCGCCGATCAGCTGCCGGTAGAGGAAGACGCGCGTCGGGCGCAGCGTGTCCGGGAGCTGCGCCGCGAGCCGCGTCATGAGCGGCCGGTTCAGGACGTCGACGTTCGGGTAGCCCGGCAGCAGCCGCGGATCGATCGTGAAGAAGAAGCGGCGCGGCTCGACCTGGAAGTCGTCGAGCGGGCGCTCCGTCGTCTGCACCGAGCGATCGCCGACCGTGAACACGCGGTCGCGCTGCACGGTCCCCTTCTGCTGCGCGGCGATGGCGCGCCACACCATGCTGCCGAGCTGCCCCACGGCCTGCATGCCGTAGTTGTTGCTCGGGATGCCGGCGGTGAGGAAGCGCGACGCGGGCGGCGTGAACGAGACGTTGCCGACCTCCACGCGCCCGAGCTTCGCGCCCGGCTTCCCCTGGTACCAGGCGCTGATCACGTTCGACGCGTCGAACTCGCGCTGCGAGTCGTAGTCCACGTTCAGGTGCAGCCGCTCGGCCACCGCGCCGGCGCTCCGGACGTTGAACTGGAAGTCGAAGTTCGGCTGGAAGGTCGAGCGGCAGCCGAGGGCGACCGCGAACCCCTGCGCGCACCGCGCGTCGCGCGTGCGCTCCATCTTGGACTCCATCCGGCCGACCACGTGCAGGTCGAGGTCGGCGAGCGGGTCCTTCTCGGTCGTGTCGGCGGCGGAACGCTCCGCCCGGCGGGCGCTGTCGCCGGGCAGGCGCAGCGTGTCGGCGGCCGACCGCGGCGCGGCGCCGGGCGCGGCGCTGGAGTCCGTGCGGGCGCCGCGCAGCGAGTCGGCCGGGGCGCGGCGGCGGCCCGCGGTGTCCACGGGCATGCGGACCGTGGGCGGCGCGCCCGCGCGGCGCGCGGAGTCCTGCGGCGCCGGGACGGGCGCGGGACTCGGCGACGGGGCCGCGGGCGTGGGAGAGGGCGCCGTGGGAGGGGCCGGCGCCGGACGGACCTGCGCGGCGGCGGGCGCACCACCCAGCAGGGCGCCGCCGAGCAGGATCCGGAGGAGACGCACCAAACCCGAGGGCGTGGGTACTACGAGGGGACGCGGTCGGGCTTGTGTCGCCCCCCGCGGCCGGTGGAATATACCGGGATGCCCGATCGCGACAACCGCAGCCGAAATTGCGGTGCGTCTTGCGGTTACACGTTCGCCCGACGTCGTGAAGATCACCACCAAGTACGTGCTCCGGGAGCACCTCGGTCCGCTGACGTTCGCGTTGTCGGCGCTGACCTCGCTCCTGCTGCTCAACTACATCTCGCGCAAGTTCGGCGACCTGGTCGGCAAGGGGCTCCCCTGGCGCGTCATCGGGGAGTTCTTCGTGCTGTCCATCCCGTTCACGGTGGCGATGACGCTGCCGATGGCGGTGCTGGTCTCCGTCCTCTACGCGTTCAGCCGGCTGGCGGCCGAGAACGAGGTGACCGCCTTCAAGGCGAGCGGCGTGGCGATGAGCCGGCTGCTCGGCCCCGTGCTGGTGGCGGCCGTCGGGCTGGCGGGGCTGATGGTCTACTTCAACGACCAGGTGCTGCCGCGCGCCAACCACCGGCTCACCGTGCTGACGGGCGACATCGCCCGCACGCGGCCGACGTTCGCGCTGCGCGAGCAGGTGCTGAACGAGGTGACGCCGCAGTTCGTCCTGCGCGCGACGCACGTCTACAACGAGCGCGGCGCGCTCAGGGACGTGACGATCTACGACATGTCGCGCCCGGAGATGCGGACCATCCGCGCGGACAGCGGCCAGCTGGCGATGTCCAAGAACCAGAAGGACATCGAGATGACGCTCTACCACGGCGTCATCGAGAACCTGGGCGAGGGGAAGCCGAACGAGCTGCAGCGCCTGTTCTACCAGACGAACCTGGTGCGCGTGCGCGACGTCGCGAAGTCGTTCACGCAGACCGACAAGAACGGCACCAGCTTCAAGAGCGACCGCGAGATGTCGATCTGCGAGCTGCAGGACGCCTACCTGCGCTCGCGGAAGGAATACCTGATCGCGCGCCTCGAGTTCGACCAGGCGCTCGCCGACTCGCTGCGGCGCAAGCGCCCCGAGGCCGCGCCGCCGGGCAAGGTGTTCCTGGGCCTCGGCCGGCTGTACTGCCAGGCGGTGAAGGGCGTGCGCGGCGCCGTGCAGGAGGTGCTGCCGGTGCGCACGGCGGGCGCCATGGAGGTGCGGCCCGCATCGGTGCCGGCACTGCAGCCGCCCGCGCAGGACACGACGCGCCGTCCCGCCACGCCGTCGCCTGCATCGCCGGCATCGCCGGCGACGACGCCCGCGCCCACGCCGGCGCAGGACACCACGCGCCGCCCCGCGACGCCGACCCCGCAGCCGGCGCCGACCCCGCCGGCCGTCCCGCCGGCCGTCCCGCCGGGCGTTCCCGCGACGGTGCCGCCGGGTGCGCAGCCGTCGCGCGCCGACACGGCGGCGCTGCCGGGTCAGCCCGGGGTGCCGGTCGTCCCCATGGTCCCAGGCCAGCCGGTGCCCGGCCAGCCGGTGCCCGGCCAGCCGGTGCCCGGCCAGCCCGGCGCCGTCCCCGGCGCGACCGTCACCGGCCAGCCGCTGCCGCCCACCCCCACCCAGACGCCCGACAGTGCCGTCTCGGCCGCCGCGAGCGCGGGCTCGATGCTCGCGATCGCCCGCCTGCGCCTGACCGAGACGGCGACGCAGATGAACGGCTACGACATCGAGATCCACAAGAAGTTCGCGCTCGCCGTCGCCTGCATCGTGTTCGTCCTCCTCGGTGCTCCCGTTGCATTGCGCTTCCCGCGCGGCGGCGTGGGGCTGGTGATCGGCATGAGCCTGTTCGTGTTCGCGCTCTACTACTGCTTCCTGATCGCCGGCGAGGAGCTGGCCACGCGCGGCCTGCTCCCCAGCTGGGTGTCGATGTGGGCGGCGAACGTGCTGTTCGGCGCCGTGGGCGTCGTGCTCGCGTGGCGCATGGGCCGCGAGAGCGGCTCGGCGCGCGGCGGCGGGCTCGCGGAGTGGTGGTGGATGCTGCGGCACCGCAAGGAGCTGCGCCGGCAGGCCGAGGCGCGCGCGGCGGTCGCCGGTGCGGCCCGGGCCCAGGGGGCGGCATGAGCGCCGCCGTCCACCCCGCCCCGGTGCGCACGCCGGCCGTCGGCTCCACGGCGGCGGCCCGTCCGGTGGGCGCCAAGCGCCGGATGCGGCTCGGCAGCGCGCTCGATCGCTACGTGTTCGTCGAGTTCATGAAGGTCTTCACGGTCACGGCGCTCGGCTTCCCGCTGCTGCTGTTCGTGATCGACCTCGTCGACAACCTCAACAAGTACCTCGGCCGCAAGATCCCGCGCGCCGACCTGCTGCTCAGCTACGTCTACTGGCTGCCCGAGCAGATGTTCTTGGTGCTGCCGGCGGCGGTGCTGTTCGCGACCGTGTTCACCGTCGGTGCCGTCACGCGGCACTCCGAGATCACGGCGGCCAAGGCGTCGGGGATCAGCTTCTACCGCTTCATCCTCCCCATCGTCTGGGGCGCCATGATCGCGACCTGCGTCGGCATGGCGCTCGGCGAGCTGTCGCCCGACGCCAACGCGGTGCGCATGCGCCTCCTCAAGGAGCGCGAGGACCCGATGGGCGTCGCGCGCGCCAACTTCGCCTACGCCGCGGAGGGCGGACGCGTCTACCAGGCGCAGCTCCTCCTGGTGGACTCGGGGCAGCTGGTGAAGCCCCAGCTGGAGCGGAAGGGGAACGGCGCCGAGTACCCGGGCGTGCTGGCCGCGGCGAACGACGCCCGCTACCGCGCGGGCCAGGGGTGGATGCTGCGCAAGGGCGCGATCCACCTGATGCCGGGCGACACGGTGGTGCACGCGTTCCAGTTCGACTCGGTCCTCGACCGCCGCATGAACGAGCGCCCCCGCGACCTGCTGTCGTCCGCCAAGGCGCCGGCCGACATGGACTTCCGCGAGCTGGGCGCGTTCATCCAGGCGATGGAGCGCTCGGGCGTGGACGTCGGGAAGCTGCGCGTGGAGCGCATGCTGAAGATCGCGATCCCGGTCACCTGCGTGATCATCCTGCTCTTCGGCGCCCCGCTGGCCACCAGCACGCAGCGCGGTGGCACGGCGTACGGCGTGGGCCTGAGCCTCGGGACGACGATCATCTTCCTCGTGCTCATCCAGCTGACCCGCGCCATCGGCGGGAAGGGGCTGATCCAGCCCGAGCTCGCGGCGTGGATCCCCTCGGCGCTGTTCGGCGTGGTGGGCGGAATCTTGCTCCTGCGGGTCAAGACGTGAGGTGTCGAACCCGCGGAGGACGATGGAGCGGAGAACGGTGAGGCGGAGGACGGAAGGGCGCGAAACGAAGAAGCGGACCTCTCGGCTTGAAGCGTCAAGCGCGAAGGGTCCGCCTCACCGTTTCACGCCCCTCCGTCCTCCGCTTCATCGTCCTCCGCCCTTCCGTCCTTCGCCGTTAGTTTAGGGCTCGTGTCCACCACCCTGGCCCCCGTCCCCCGCTGGGCGATCCTCACCCGCACCTCGCGCACGGCGCGCGGGCTGCTGCGGGCCTTCGGCGAGCGCGCGTACTTCGGGCGCGACGTCGGGCGCGCGCTCGCGCATCCGTCCACGTGGTGGGCCGAGGCTGTGCGGCAGATGCGCGGCATCGGCGTCGACTCGCTGCCGCTCGTGCTCATCGTCGCCGGCTTCCTGGGCGGCGTCACGGCGTTCCAGTCGTACTACCAGCTGTTCGCCGGCGTGCAGCTGTCGGTGCTCGGCCTCCTGGTCCGCGGCAGCATCGTGCTGGAGCTCGGGCCCCTCATGACGGCCATCGTGCTGTGCGGCCGCGTGGGCGCGCGCATGACCGCGGAGATCGGGACGATGCGCGTCACCGAGCAGATCGACGCGCTCGAGACGCTGGCCTACGATCCCGTCGGCTACCTCGCGACGCCGCGGCTGGTGGCCGCGCTGATCATGTTCCCGGTGCTCGTGCTGATCGCGAACTTCACCGCGATCACGGTCGCCTGGCTCACGCTGCTGGCGGCGACGCCGGTCACGTCGACGGACTACGTGGCCGGGCTGCGGCTCGCGTTCGTGCCGTTCCAGGTGATCTACGGGTTGATCAAGGCGTTCTTCTTCGGCGGCGCGGTGGCGTTCGTCTGCTCGTACGAGGGCTACGTCACCGGCGCCGGCGCCGAGGGCGTCGGCCGCTCCACGGCGCGCGCGGTGGTCGTCGCGTCGATGTCGATCCTCGTGCTGGACGCGATCATCGCGGCCGCGCTCGCGCAGTACGTCAGCGCCTGATGCGGCGCCTCATGCGCCGCCGCGGCCCGCTGCTCTCCAACTGATGCGCTCATGAAGCGTCGCAATGAGATCCTCGTCGGCGGCCTGCTGCTCGTGTCGCTCGCCATCGGCATCCTCGGCACGATCTGGCTGGTGCGCGGCGGCTTCCGCTCGGGCTACCCGCTGTACTCCATCTTCAGGTGGGGCACCAACCTGAAGGTGGGCCAGGCGGTGCGCCTCGCGGGCGTGCAGGTGGGCTACGTCGAGGACGTGCAGCTGCGCGACGACGGGACGCTCGTGCTGAAGATGGCCATCGAGGAGGGCCGCAAGATCCCGCGCAACGCGCGCTCGGTGGTGCAGGCGGTCGGCATCTTCGGCGACGCGGAGGTGGCGCTCCTGGGCACGCCGGACCCGCGCTCCTACGTGGCCGGCGACACGGTGCCCGCGGGAGCGGCGGCGCCCGGCATCCCCGAGCTGACGGCCAAGGGCGACAGCGTGGCGACGATCGCGGTCAACCTGTCCAAGCAGCTGCAGGCGCAGCTCGTGGACAGCGGGGGCCTGGGCGACATGCGGCAGACGATCGCCCGCACGAACGCGCTCGTCGCGCAGCTGGCGGTCATCGCCGCCGAGCAGTCGCGCCAGCTCTCGGCCACGCAGCGCACGGTGCGTCGCTCCCTGAGCGCCGTCGACTCGGCCACGGTCGACTCCACGCTGCGGAGCGTGCGCGCCACCGCCGCCAACGCGGCCGCGCTCTCCGACTCGCTGCGCCTGACGGTGGCACAGCTCAACGGGACCATCGGCGACCTGCGCGGCGGCAGCGGCACGGCCGGCAAGCTGCTGACGGACACGCTGCTCTACTCCGACGTGCGGCGGCTCGTGACGCGGCTCGACTCGCTGACGCTCGAGTTCAAGAAGAACCCGCGGCGGTTCATCAACCTGGAGATCTTCTAGGGCAGCGGGCTGCGGATCCGAACCGCAAACCGCTCTGACAGGATGACAGGATGACCAGGAGGCTCCGTGCGGCGCGACGTGAGATGCGCCGGTGCGGAGCCTCTTCTTCATCGTGTCAGCTCTTGCATGTTGTTCCGGTACGCCGGACTCCTCTTGCCTATTGGTTGCCTATTGGGGGGGATGCGGATGCTTCGGATGCGAACGGATCCTTCGGATCGTCCCGCGTGGCCGCGACGTCCCATCCGCCGGGCCGGAGCGATCCGTTCGATCCGTTCCAATCCGCAGAATCCGCATCCCTCCAACAGGCCAACAGGTCCGGCGCGCCGACGCGTCCCGAGGCCCGATCCGCAGCCCGCAGTCCGCAGCCCTCTTGCACCTCACGTAGCGTCAGGTCCTATCCTGGCCCCGTGGCCACGACGATCCCCATGACCGCAGAGCGTACCGGAGGCGACGCATCGCCGCTGAAGGTCGGCGAGCTCGCCCGCCGCACCGGCGTCTCGGTGCGCGCGCTGCACCACTACGACGCGATCGGGTTGCTGCGGCCCTCGCTGCGCACGCCGTCCGGGCACCGGCTCTACGGCCGGCCGGACGTCGAGCGGCTGCAGCAGATCCAGTCGCTGCGGGCCATGGGGATCTCGCTGGACGAGGTGGGGCGCCTGCTCGACGGCGGCGCGGCCCTCACCCCGCGGCGCGTGCTCGCGCTGCACGCGGAGCGCGCCCGGCGCGAGGCCGGGCGCCAGGCCAGGCTCGCCGAGCGGCTCACCCGGCTCGGCGCCGACATGGACGCGGCGCGCATCGTCTCGCTGGACGAGCTGTGCCGCCTGATCGAGGAGATCACGCGCATGGACCAGTACTTCACCCCCGAGCAGCTGGACGTCCTCCGCGAGCGGCGCGAGCGCGCGGGCCCGGAGCGCATGCAGGCCGTGCAGGCCGAGTGGGCGGAGATCATCCCCGCCGTGCAGGCCGCCATGGACCGCGGCGCCGACCCGGGCTCGCCCGAGGTCATCGCGCTCGCGCGGCGCTGGACCGCGCTGACGCACGAGTTCACCGGCGGCGATCCGCAGATGGAAGCCTCGGTGCGGGCGCTCTACGCGCGCGAGGGCGACACGCTCCGGCAGCGCCACGGCGCCGTCCCCACGCCGGCGATGTTCCCGCACATCGCGCGCGCCGTCGCCGCCGACGCGGAGCGTCGGGGCACGTGACTCATGGGGCGCCGCCGGCCCGCGCGGCCGGCGGCTCCTCGCCGCGCAGCAGCGCCTCGATCGCGTCGCAGGCGGTCGCGACGCCGTCCTCCGTGCGCACCTGCGCGGCCACCTGCGCGGCACGCGCCGCGTAGCCCGGATCGTCCAGCAGCGCGCGCAGGGCGGTGGCCACCCGCGCCGCGCGGTAGCGCCACGGATGGACCGTGCGCGCGACGCCCAGCCGCGTCACGCGATACGCATTGTCGGGCTGGTCGTGCGCGAACGGCACCGCGAGCATCGGCCGCCCCGCGCGGAGCCCCTGCCCCAGCGTGCCGATGCCGCACTGCTGCACCACCGCGGCCGCGCGCGGGAAGAGCTGCGAGTGCGGCGCGGCGGCGATCGCGATCGCGTCGTCCGCGTTCGCGCTCGCGAACTCGGCGAGCCGCTCGCGGCCGACCATCAGCACCGCGCGCAGCCCCGCGCGCCGTGCGGCCGCCAGGCTCTCCGGGAAGAAGTCGCCCGACGCCAGCACCGCCGACGTGCCGAGCGTGAAGACGACCGGCGGCGGGCCCGCATCGAGGAACGCCTCCAGCGCCGGCGACAGCGCCGTGCCGTGCGCCGCGTCGTAGAGCAGCTGGCCGGTGACCACGACGTGCGCCGGCCAGTCGGGCTGCGGCGCGCCCAGCACGCGCGAGAAGAGCGCGAGCACCAGCGCCGGTGCGTGCTGTCCCTCGAAGAACGGATGCGCGCCGCGCGGAAGCCCGAGGCGCGCGCGCAGCCGATCGAGCGGCGCCGTCCAGCCGCGCGTGGCGAGGCGCGACGCGCCGATGATCGCGCGGCCCACCCACGGCCCGAGGGCTTCCAGCTGCTTGAGCCACGGCGCGGGCGGCAGCACCGGCACGTCGTGCGCCGACCAGAACGACAGCGGCGCGAGCACCGTCGACGCCCAGCGGAGCCGGCGCGACTCGGCCACCACGGGCGCGGCGAAGGTCGCCGGGTGGCTCACCAGCAGGTCCGCGCCGTCCGCGGCCGCGTCGAGCTCCGCGAACGCGCCCTCGACCGCCGGCAGCAGCAGCTCGCGCAGCAGCACCTCGCTGCCGCGGCGGCGGTCCATGATGCGGCGCACGAGCGCCGTGTCGGTGGGATCGAACTCGGGGCCGACGGCATGGGACGCGATCCCCGCCGCCGCCGCGACGTCGCGGTAGAAGGCGGGCGCCGCGAGCACCGGCGCGTGGCCGCGGGCGCGCAGCCCGCGCGCGAGCGCCAGCGCGGGATCGACGTCGCCGTGCGAGCCCCAGGTGTTGAGGACGATGCGTGCCATGCGGGTGCCAGGATCGCGGTGCGGTTCGCGATACGGTACGCGGCGCGCGTGCCGGACGCGACACGCCCCCGGAAGCGCGAGGCTCCCGGGGGCGTGCCGTTCGTCAGCGAGGCTCCTGCCGTGCCGCGCCCGTGGACGCGGCCGGTCGGACTCAGAAGCTGTAGCGGATCGACAGCTGCATGCGGTAGTTCGACGACGCGTTGCGCGCGTTGAACGCCGTGTACGTCGGGCTGAACGTGTAGATGCCGTCCGCCGTCGTCGACTGCGTCTGGCCCGTCGGCAGGCGGTTGCCGACGTGGGTCAGCACGACCGTCGCGGAGCAGATCTGGCCGCAGGTCGAGCCCTGGTCGGAGAACGCCTGCTCGCCCCAGTCCTTGTTGAGCAGGTTCGTGAAGTTGATGATGTCCCAGCGGAACTGGAGGTTCTTGAACCGCTCGCCACCGAACTTGCCGAGCGACTGCGCGACCGAGACGTCGACCTGGTTGACCCACGGGTTGCGGCAGGCATTGCGGGTCAGGATCGTGCCGCGCGCCTCGTTGAGGCACTCGTTCTCCGAGATGAACTTCTCGAAGGCCTGCGCCTGCTGCTGCGCGGTGGCCTGCTGCGCCGCCGTGCCGTTGTAGCCCTGGAACAGGATCTCGTTCGCGTCCGTCGCGTTGCGCGGGACGTAGATCAGATCGTTCTGCGTCTGGCCGTCGGCGTTCAGGTCGCCGAAGGTGCTCGACGAGCCGTACACGTAGTCGAACGGCGCGCCCGAGTTGCCCGTGTAGATGAGCGACAGGTCCGTCGCCGTCTTGAAGCGGTACGTGCCCGTGGCGACGATGCGGTGCGGCTGGTCGTACTTCGACTTCGTCACCGTCTTGTCGAGCAGGTTGCCGCTGACGCTGCGCTGGTAGCGGTAGTTCGAGCCGGCGGTGCTGCTCGTGACCGAGACGACGTCACGCGCCTGCTGGTACGTGTAGGCGAGCGAGCCCTCCCACGCGTCCGCGAACGTCTTCTGCAGCTGCGCGGTCGTGCTCCACGTGTAGTCGCCCGACGAGTTGGTCACGTCGAGGACCTGCGTGCGGTTGCCCGTCGTGCGCGGCGTCGAGCCCGTGGCCGACAGCGTGCCGTACATCGTGCGGCCGCGCGCGTCCGTCCCCTGCGGGCCGACGAGGGCGAGGTTCTGGTAGAACGCGTTGTCCTGCGAGCGCGAGTACAGCCCCTCGATCGTCGCGATCAGGTTCCCCGGCAGGCGGCGGTCGTAGCCGAGCGTCGCCTTGAGGTACTTCGGGTACTTGAAGTTCGGGTCGATCGAGTTGATCGCGGCGCCCGACGCCGGGCCGCTGATCGCCGCGCCCGGCACGACCTGGCCGTTCGTGCGCGTGAACGGGGCGCACGACGTCGGCGGGTTGTCGATCGCCGCCTGGTTGAACTGCGGGACGAGCAGCGACGACGTCGCCGTCGCGTTGGGCGTCACGCCCGTGCAGGTGAGCTGCGAGAAGCCGCTCAGGCCCGTCGCGCCGAACGCGTTCGAGAGGTACACGAACGGCACCGCGCCCGAGAACGAGCCGACGCCGCCGCGCAGCTGGTTGCGCTGGTCACCCGTCACGTCCCAGTTGAAGCCGAAGCGCGGCGAGATCTGCGCCTGCGACGGCACGCTGCTGGTGTGGCGGCCGTACTGCTGGAAGACGATGTCGTTCTCCGGCGGGAGCGTGCCGAAGTCCGGCTTGTCCCAGCGCACGCCGAAGTTGAGCGTCAGCGTCGGCGTCGCCGTCCACGTGTCCTGCGCGTAGAGCGAGTACGTCGCCGCCTTCACCGTCGCGATCCCGTTGTTCGGATCCGTCGGCGCGGGCGCGGCGATCTGGTAGCGCGACGCGACGCCGTTCTGCAGGTCGGTCAGCGAGTTGAACTCCCACAGGCCGAGCCGGTTCGACGCGAACAGGTTGACCGACTTGTAGAAGACGTTCTTCGTGCCGAGCGTGACCGAGTGCGAGCCGACGGGGATCGTGAAGTTGTCGGTGATCTCGAACGTGTTCTGGTCGAGGGAGTTGCCCTGCGACGGCGCGTCGGTGCCGAACACCAGGCCCGCGGTGCCCGTCGGGTTGTCGGTGCGCGGGATGCCGCGGACGGTGATCTGCGGGAAGGTCACCGGGACCGTGCGGAAGTCCTCGGTCGTCGAGCGGTTCACGAGCAGCTCGTTGTACATGCCGTTCGTGAAGTTCGTCAGGAGCTGCCCGACCGTGCTGTTCGTGCGCGTGCTGAACTTGTAGCTGTTGGACGTCAGCGTGAAGAACGGCACCGCCGCCGTCGGCTGGCTGCGGCTGAACGTCACGTTGTCCGCGCCCGCGTAGTTGTGGCGCAGCACCAGGCGGGTGTTCCACGGCAGGTTCGCGTCGAACCGGACGAACGCGTTGCGGTTCGGGTTCTCGCGGATGACCGGGTCGCCCGTGCCCGCGCCGGTGAAGCCGTAGCGCGAGGAGAGGATCTGGTTCAGCTGGTCGATCGAGGCCTGCGAGACGTACGCGTCGGACGCGCCGATGCTCGGGCCGGTCGCCGGCTGCTCGAGGCGCTGCTGCTCGTAGCTGACGAAGAAGAACGCCTTGTCCTTCCAGAGCGGGCCGCCGAGCGTGCCGCCGAACTGCTGCTGCGTGTAGTCGTTCAGGTACGGCTGCGAGCGCGTGAGCTTCTGGTCGCGCGTGTAGCCGTAGATGCTGCCGTGGAACTCGTTGGTGCCGCTCTTCGTGACCGCGTTGATGAGCAGGCCGCCGAAGTTGCCCTGGCGCACGTCGAACGGCGACAGCAGCACCTGGTACTCCTTCACGGCGTCGAGCGGGATCGACTTCGCGTTCGCCTGCGCGCCCGGCTGGCCGGTCGTGCCGAGGCCGAACATGTCGCCCGACTGCGCGCCGTCGATCTGGATCGCGTTCTGGCGCAGGTTCACGCCGCCGCCCGACAGGTAGCCGGTCGTGGTCGAGACCTGCGGGACGAGCTGGACGAAGTCCTGGAAGTTCCGGTTCAGCGTCGGCAGGCGGCGCAGCGCGGAGTCGGAGATCGTCGTGCTGGTGCCGGTCTTCGAGGTCGAGATCACGGCGTCGTTCGACACGGTGACGGTGACCGCCGACAGCTGCGTGGCCTGCGTCTGCAGCGTGAAGTTCACCGGCGTCGTCTGGCCGAGCGTCACGCGCACCGGCGCGATCGTCTGCGGCGCGAAGCCGATGCGGCGCGCGGTGACGCGGTAGTTCGTCCCGACCTCGAGGCCCTGCACGACGTAGCGGCCGTCGTTGCGGGTCACCGCCCCCGTCGTCACGCCCGTCGACGGGTTGACGATCTGGACCTGAACGCCCTCGAGCGCGTTGCCCTCGGGCCCGACCGCACGACCGCCGATCGAGCCGGTCGTGACCTGGGCCTGCACGACCGTCCCGCTGGCGAGCACGGCAATCGCCGCGATCGGCACGGGCATCCAACGATTAAAGCGCATGTTGTGCGTCCGAAGTGAGGAGTGATGCCGCCGACGGCGTTCGGAGCGATGCGTCGCTGCAGCGCGTGACGCTGCAACACCCGGCCCGGCGGACGCTCCGCGAGTCGTGGACACGGCCACGAGCCGAGGAACTTCGGGTGCGACGCCCCAGGGAGGTGGGAACGGCTGGCGGGGCCCGCACCGGTTTCACGCGCCCCAAAGCTAGCCGGGCTCGCGCGTGGGGGTCAACGCGACCCCGTCACCGGGCGGTCACGGGCTCGAGCTGGTCCCCACGCCGCAAGTGGACCCCGGGAGCGTGCGGCCGGTCACGGCGCGCGGCCGGTCCGTCCCGCGGACGGGGTCACCCGGGCGATCATTCCCGGCGTGCTCCCCCGGGCCGCTCAGCGCCCCCGGCGGCCGACCGTCAGGTAGTAGAGCGGGACGCCCAGCAGCACCATCCCCAGCGTCCCCGCCGTCGCCCACCGGCTGGCCGGATCGAGGAGGGCGTTCCCCAGCAGGTACAGCGAGGCCGCGATGAAGAGCAGCGGCACGATTGGGTAGAGCGGCACCCGGAAGGGCGGCTGGTAGCCGGCCTGCTTCCGGAGGCGGAAGATCGCCGCCACGCCCAGGGCGTAGAACGGCACGATCGCCGTCACGAAGGCGTCGGCCAGCTGCTCGAACGTCCGCAGCATCACGAACGCCACGCCCAGCCCCGCCGTCATGAGGATGGCGACGTACGGGCTCTGGAAGCGCGGGTGCACCCGCGCCACCGGCTCGAAGAAGAGCCGGTCGTCGGCCATCGCGAAGAAGATGCGCGGCCCCGTCAGCAGCGTCCCGTTCAGCGTCCCGAAGGTCGAGAGCATCACCGTGACCGCCACGAACACCACGCCCGGCGCCCCGATCAGCCGCTGCGCCACGTCCGCCGCCACCAGCCGCGACGCCCGGATCTCGTCGATCGACATGACCGCGAGGTAGGCGACGTTGGCCAGCAGGTAGATCGCGATCACCAGCACCGTGCCGATGATGAGCGCCCGCGGCAGCGTGCGGCGCGGGTCCTTCACCTCGCCGGCCACGAAGCTGAGGTCCGCCCACCCGTCGAACGCCCACAGCGCGCTCACCAGCGCCAGCCCGAACGCCCCGACGGCGAAGCTGCCCGGCGGGTTGGCGGGGGTGAAGTTCGCCCCGCCCGTCTGCGGCAGCCCGATCGCCAGCGCCAGCAGGATGATGAAGAGCAGCCCGCCGTACTTGGCGATGGTGGTGATGTTCTGCACCAGCGAGCCGGTCTTCGCGCCCCGGTAGTTGAACACGGAGGTGACGATGATCGCCCCCGCCGCGACCCAGTGCACCCAGTCGTCGTACGGCGCCCGCGACGGGTCGTAGCCGAGCACCCGCAGCGCGTACTCGGCGAACGTCGTCGAGATCGCGCCGAGCGAGGCGGCGCGGATCACGGAGAGCTCGGCCCATCCGAAGAGGAAGGCCGGCAGTCGGCCCCACCCGTCGCGGATGAAGACGTAGATCCCGCCCGTCTCGGGGCGGCCGCTCGCGATCTCGGCCAGCGTCAGCGCGCCGCAGAGCGCGAACAGCCCGCCCACGATCCAGACCGAGAACATCGGCAGCGGGCCGGGGAGGCGCTCCGCGATCCCGGCGGGCGATCGGAAGATCCCCGAGCCGATGGTCGAGCCGATGAGCACCGCGACGGCGCTCCAGAGGCCGATCTGGCGCGGGAGCGTGCTCCGGGAGCCGGGCGTGCGGCCGGAGTCGGCGTCGACGACGGGCGCGGCGACGTCGCCGGCTGGCGAGCGGATTGCGGACATGGCGCCAACGGTAACGCGCGGACCACGCGGCGGTCAGTGGGCGCAGGGGCCGCGGGCGCCCCGTGAACCGAATCCGCACCCGCCGCGCATCCTGCGGCCGGCCAAGCAGTTGCCGGCCGGCGGCGCCGGCACGCGGGGGTCCCCCGCCGCTTGAAGTCGCCGCCCCGCGCGGCGACCTTTCACGGGCTCGACTCCGACTTCTTCTGTCCCAGTTCGCGGCCGCCCGCCGGGCGCCTGCCCGGTGCGAGCCGGCCGCGTGGATGGCATCGATATGAGCCCGAACGTCGCCGACGCGGTCTTCTGGATCGCCGTCGTCGCCTGCGCCGTCGCCCAGGTCGCGATCACGCGCTCGGTCCTGGTGGCCCGCCAGCCCGAGCTCCCCGCCGGCGCGCGCGTGGCCCCGGCCCGCCGCCCCGCCGAGCTGGCGTGGGCGCTCCTGCCCGCCCTCGCGGTCGCCGGCGTGCTGGTGCTGACGTGGCGCACGATGCACCCCGCCGCCGCCGCGGCGACGCCCGCCGTCGCCGAGGTGCGCGCGTGAGCCCCGCCGCCACCCGCGAGGCCGTGGCGGTGCGCCGCGCCGCCGTCGTCGCGCTGTTCGTCGCCTTCGTGCACGTCGTCTTCGGCGCCATCGTCCGCATCTCGGGCTCCGGCATGGGGTGCAAGGACCGCTGGCCGCGCTGCGCCGATCCGCGCACGGGCCAGGAGTACTGGTTCCCGCCGCTCGACCTCCCGATCCTCGTCATCGAGTGGACGCACCGCCTGCTCGCCTCGGTGCTGATCGTCGCGGTGGGCGTGCTCGTCACGCTCGCCTGGCGTCGCCGCGCGCGCGTGGGCGGCGCGGGCGGCGCGCTGCGCGCCTCGCTGCTCTCGCTCGGCCTCGTGCTCTTCGCGGCGGGCTTCGGCGCGGTGACGGTGTTCACCGTCAACCCGCCCTGGGCCACGGTGGTGCACAAGCTCATCGCCGCATCGCTTCTGGCCACGCTGGCCGCGACCGCGGTGCGCGCCGGGGGCCTCGGCGCCGCGCAGGCGACGCCCGGCAGCGGGACGCCGAAGGCCGCGCGCGGCGCGGCGGTGGCCGCCACGCTGGCGATCGTCGTCGTGACGATGGGCGCCTTCACCGCCAAGATCCCGGACGCCGCGGTCGCGTGCGCGGGCTTCCCGCTCTGCGGCGACGGCTCGCTGGGCGGCGGGCCGCAGCACGTGCAGCTGACGCACCGCGTGCTCGCCTACCTGCTCGTGCTGCACCTGATCGGCCTCCCGTTCGCCTTCCGCAAGCGCGGCGAGGCGCTCACGGTGCGCCGCCTGGCCGCGATCGCCGCGGCCCTCGGCCTGCTGCAGGTCGCGTGGGCCGCGTGGATGGTGCTCGGCGGCTTCCCGTCGCACGTGCGCTCGCTGCACCAGGCGACCGGCATCGCGATCTGGCTCGCGACGTTCACGATGGCGTACGTGGCGCGGCGCGCCGCCGACCGCCGCGCCCCGCGTGCGGCGACGAGCCCCTCGACGCTCGACGCTCCACGCGCGACGCTCCTGGAGCCCGCCCGATGACCGGCGCCGTGATCGAGGAGGCGCGTTCCACGTCGCTCACCCGCGACCTCGTCGCGCTCACCAAGCCGCGCATCATCTCGCTGCTGCTGGTGACGACCGTCGCGCCGATGTTCGTCGCCGGGCGCCCGAGCTGGTGGACGGTGCTGATCGTCACGCTCGGCGGCTACCTGATGGCCGGCGGCGCGAACGCGGTCAACATGTACCTCGACCGCGACATCGACGACGTCATGTCGCGCACGCGGCTGCGCCCCATCCCCAGCGGCCGCATGGCGCCGCAGGCGGTGCTCGCGTTCGGCGTGCTGCTGGCGACGACGGCGACGTGGATGCTGGCGCACTTCGTCAACGTGCTCACCGCGCTGCTCGCGCTGGCCGGCTTCTACTTCTACGTCTTCATCTACACGCGCTGGCTCAAGCGCTCGTCGCCGTCGAACATCGTCATCGGCGGCGCGGCGGGCGCGTTCCCGCCGCTCGTCGGCTGGGCGGCGGTCACGGGACGCCTGGATCTCGCGGCGCTGTACCTGTTCCTGATCATCTTCTACTGGACGCCGCCGCACTTCTGGGCGCTCGCGCTCCTGAAGCAGAAGGACTACGGCCGCGCCGGGATCCCGATGGCGCCGCTCGTGTGGGGCGAGCGCGAGACGATGGACCAGATGCTCTGGTACACGGTCGTCCTGCTCGCGCTGACGATCCTCCCGGTGGCGTTCGGCGCCTTCGGCCTGATCTACCTCGCGAGCGCGATCGTGCTCGGCGGGCTGCTGCTGCGCGGCGTGCTGCGCGTGCGGTCGCTCGACCGGCAGCACGAGATCTGGACCAAGGCCGCGTGGTGGACGTACAAGTACTCGCTCCTCTACCTCGCGCTCCTCTTCGTCGCGATGGTCATCGACCGCGCGATCGGCTGATCCGATGTCCTACGATCCCACGCCCCTCCCCTCGTCGACCGACGCCGAGCTGCTCGCGGTGCACGTCGCCGGCGGCGACGGGGAGCCCGACTGCGTCTACGAGCTCGCGCGCCCGCGCGACGGACGCGTGGCCGTGCGCGCGCTCCCCGCGCCCGGCGCGCCGCACGGCTTCGAGGCCGCGTGTGACGTGGTGCTCGACCGCCTGGAAGGCGCGCGCCGCGCGGGCGGCCGCGTGAGCGTCGAGGGCTACGCGCTGCGTCACTGGCTGCTCGGCCGCGCGTGAGCGACGCGTCGTCGCCGGCGCGCCCGTCGCGCCGGCCGGTCTCGCCGCGCCCACTCGCCCGCCTGCTCCCCTACCTGCGGCCGCACGCGGGCCGCCTGGCGATCGCGTTCGTCTGCCTGCTCGTCGCCGCGGCGGCGGGGCTGGTGTTCCCGCGCGTCGTGCGCGAGCTGCTCGACGCCGCGTTCCGCGACGGCAGCCGCGCGCGCCTCGACCGGATGGCGCTCGGCCTGCTGGCGGTGTTCGCCGTGCAGGGCGTGATGAACTACGTGCAGGTGCTGCTGCTCAGCTCCGCCACCGAGCACGTGCTGGCGCGGCTGCGCGAGGCGCTGTTCGCGCACCTCGTGCGCCTGTCGCCGGGCTTCTTCACCGAGCGCCGCACGGGCGAGCTCACGAGCCGCCTGTCGTCGGACCTCGTGCTGCTGCAGAGCGTCCTGAACACGTGGGTCTCGGAGTTCACGCGCCAGGTCCTCTTCCTCGTCGGCGGCGTGCTGCTGCTGACGCTCACGGACCCGACGCTGACGCTGACGATCATCGCCGTCGCGCCGGTCGTGGTGGCGGTGGCGTTCGTGTTCGCGCGGCTGCTGCGGCGCGCCAGCACGGGCGTGCAGGACCGCGTGGCCGATTCCACCGCGCTGGCCGACGAGGTGTTCGGGCAGATCCGCACGGTGCAGAGCTTCGTGCGCGAGGGCGAGGAGACGCGGCGCTACCAGGCGCTCCTCGGCGGCGTGGTGGACGCGGCGGTCGCGCGCGCGCGGCTGCGCGCGCTCTTCTTCGGCGTCGTGGGCTTCGTCGCGTTCGCGGGCGTCACGGCGGTGCTCTGGATGGGCGGCCGCCGCGTGCTCGCGGGGACGCTGACGGCCGGCGCGCTCGTGCAGTTCCTCTTCTACGCCTTCTTCATCGCCGCGGCGGTCGGCTCGCTGGCGTCGCTGTTCGGGCACTTCCAGGAGGCGATCGGCGCCGCGCAGCGCGTGTTCGAGCTGCTCGACACCGCGCCGACGGTGGCCGAGCCGGCGCATCCGGTGCCGCTCGCGCGTCAGTCGGGGCGCGGCGCGACGGGCGTCGCCGTCGCCCTGGAGGACGTGCACTTCCGCTACGCCGATGGGCTGCCCGACGTGCTGCACGGCGTGACGCTGCGCGCCGCGCCCGGCGAGGTGGTGGCGCTGGTGGGCCGCTCGGGCGCGGGCAAGACGACCGTCGCGTCGCTGCTGCCGCGCTTCTGGGACGTCACCGGCGGGCGCGTGACGCTCGACGGCCACGACGTGCGCGAGCTGTCGTTCGCCGACCTGCGTGGCGCGATCGGCGTGGTGCCGCAGGAGCCGGCGCTGTTCAGCGGCTCGGTGCGCGACAACATCGCCCTCGCGCGTCCGGGCGCGAGCGACGCGGAGATCGAGGCGGCGTCGCGCGCGGCACACGCGCACGAGTTCGTGGTGCGGCTGCCGCAGGGCTACGCGACGCCGGTGGGCGAGCGCGGCGTGAAGCTGAGCGGCGGGCAGCGCCAGCGCATCGCGATCGCGCGCGTCTTCCTCAAGGATCCCGCGGTCGTCGTGCTCGACGAGGCGACGTCGTCGCTCGACACCGAGAGCGAGCGGCTCGTGGAGGAGGCGCTGGAGGAGCTGCTGCAGGGACGGACGACGCTCATCATCGCGCACCGCCTCAGCACCGTGCGCCGCGCGGACCGCGTCGTGGTGCTCGACCAGGGCCGCGTCGTCGAGGAAGGGACGCACGCCGAGCTGCTGGCGCAGGGCGGCGCGTACGCGTCGCTCTACAACGGGCAGTTCCGGGCGGAGGACGTCGTCGGGGCCTGAACGACGCTGCGTGCTGCGTGCTGCGCGGCCTGGATCGTCGCGCCGGACCTGAACGACCACTGCAAGACTTGATGACGGTATGACCGGGAGGCTCCGTGTGGCGCGACGTTCCAGGCGCCGGTGCGGAGCCTCCTCGTCATCCTGTCATCCTGTCGAAGCAGTTCGTCGTTCAGGGTCCGGCGCGCCGGGCACCGGTCGGCGAACTGCGGGTGCGGATGCTCCGGATCTGAACGAGGATGCGTCGGATCGCTCCGCCTGGCGGCGACGCACCGTGCGCTGCGCGGAGCGATCCGAATGATCCGCTCCCATCCGAAGCATCCGCATCCCAACGCGTAGTTCGTGCATGCCCGCCACGACGTCGGCCGCCGAGGGCACGGAGCCCACACGCACCACGCAGGGCTTACTTGCCGAGCGTCACCGGCACCGTCGCCGTCTGCCCCGCGCTCACCGTCACCGCCTGCTCCACGCGGCCGAGCCGCGGATGCCACGCCACCAGCGTGTACTGGCCCGCCGGCACCGAGTCGAGCGTGAACGCGCCCGCGGCGTTCGTCTGCGCGTAGTACGGCTGGTCGAACACCAGCAGCCACGCGCGCACCCACGGCAGCGACTCGCCGCGCACCTCGAGCGTGCCCGCGTCGGCGAGCACGCGGTCGTCGGGCACGACCTGCCCCGCGTCGGTCATGCGCCACGTCGCGCGCGTCTCGCCCGATGGCCACGCCGTCGCGCGCAGGCGCAGCGAGAGCGGGTCGCGCCCCTTCACGTTGAGCGTCGCGCCCGCGGGCAGCGCGGCGACGCGCGGCTGCAGCTGGCAGCGCTCCAGCGTCAGCTCGTGCCGGCGCGGCGCGGAGAGCGCCTTGCCGCTCTTCACGTCGGCCAGCCAGACGATCGCGCCCTCGACGAACGTGCCGCGATGCGACACCGCGCGGTCCACGAGCGTCGCGCCGCACGGCCGGGCGAGCGCCGCGTCGGGGCGCACCGTCGTGTCGGCCGGCGCGTCGCCGCCGAGGCTGACCACGCCGACGATCTGGCCGCCGTCGGTCACGGCGCGCACCTGGTAGCCGCCCGGCACCGGCGCGACGCCCGGCAGCGTGACGTCGTTCGGCGCCTTCGCGCGCGGGCGGCTCTCGTCGGCGCGCGCGGTGCGCACCGCGTGCGACTCGCCGTCGGAGCAGGCCACCGCCAGCGCGAGGCTCGTCAGGGCGCCGGCGATCGGGAGCGCGCGCGTCAGGCGGGCGACGGAGGCGGCGAGCGACGGCGGGAGCGGCGAGGCAAACACGAAGGCGGTGCTGCGGCAGGTGGACGGCGACGGCGAGCCGGGGAAGCTAACCGGACGGGATGGCGCCCGCGCCCGGGCAGGCCCTCGCGCAAGCGGCGCGCCGCGCACCGGTCGGCGTTCAGTCGCTCCCGGTCTGCGCGAGCGCCAGCGCGGCGCCGAGCTCGCGCCGATCCACGGGCATCGCGAAGAAGCCGAGCCGGCGCGCGCGCGCCGCGGCGCGCACCTCGTCGACGACGACCGGCTCGCCGAACAGGCAGACGCGCGCGCCGCTCTGCGCGCAACGGGCGAAGAAGAGGTCCGACCGCGCCTCCGGCAGCTGTCCGTCGAGCACCACGATCAGCGGCGGCCGCAGGCGCCGGATGGCGTCCTCGGGACGCTCGTCGGGCGCGGCGAACACCGGCTCGTAATCCTCCAGCTCCAGCAGCATGCCGACGAGGGCGGCGATGACGGCCTCTCGCGCGAGGACGAGGACTCGGACCGTGGGTTGGTGAGCGGACACGGACGGCGAAGCACGGGTAGTGAGCGTCGCTCGGTGCGAGCGGACTCGGCCCTACAGCACGGGCGGGCCGGCCGGGGGCGCTGCAAGCCATGCACCGTCCTCCGCGTCTGCTCGCGAGTCTCGGCATCAGCCGCCCCGCGTTTGACGCCCCTGCGCACCAAACGTATGTTGTCCGCTCGGACGGGCACGCCGGCTGCAAATGACGGCGTGCCGCCACTCCGTGGGCGTTGTCCTTCCTCCCCTCGCGCGTCACGTCGTCCCGTCCGCAATGATGGCCTTCGATTCGCGCTCGACGCCCGAGCGACCACGCCTCTCCGACCAGACGGTCTCCGACCTGCGCGACGCGGTGCTCCTGCTGTGGACCGCGCCGGCGTCCGCGGATGGGCAGCTCGGACGCGCGATGGACACGCTGGTGCGCGAGGCGCGCGACCGCGCGCTGCGGGCCGAGGACGTGCTGATCGAGGTGAAGTCGCTGCTGCAGGAGATGCCGCAGCTCGACGATCCCGAGCGACGCCTGGAGAGCGCGCGGTTCCGCGAGCAGCTGGTGACGCGCTGTATCAAAGCGTACTACGGGAACAACTAGGCGGAGGACCGAGGGGCGGAGGACGGAAGGGCGGAGGACGATACGGCGTGATACGGAAAAGCGGACGCTTCGAGCCTAGAGCTCAGAGCGTCCGCTTCATCGTTTCACGCCGTTCCGTCCTCCGCCTCTCCGTTCTCCGCCCTTTCGTCCTCCGCCGCCTCAGACGACGAGCAGGTCGCGCTGATACTCCACCGGCGTCACGACCAGCCCCTCCTCCCCCACGTACGCATTGACCTCCGACCGCATCCCGATCTCGCCCGGCACGTAGATCCCCGGCTCGATCGAGAAGCCCACGCCGGGGATGAGCAGCCGCTCGTCGCGCGACTCCAGGTTGTCGAGGTGCGGGCCGGAGCCGTGCAGCTCGCGGGCGTCGATGGAGTGGCCGGTGCGATGCACAAAGTACGGCCCGAAGCCGCGCGCCTCGATGACGGCACGCGCCGCGTCGTCGGCCTCGGCGCCGCGCACGGGCGCGCCCGCGGCGACGCGTTCGGTGAGCAGCGCGATCGCCGCGTCGCGCGCGTCGCGCACCGCGGTCCACACGCTCACCGCACGCTCGCTCGGCGCGCCGACGCTCGCCATCCACGTCTGGTCGGCGTGCGGCGTGCCCGCGAACGCCGCCCACAGGTCCAGCAGCACGACGTCGCCCTCGCGGATGGCCTGCGGCGCGGCGGCCGACGGCTCGTAGTGCGGATTGGCCGCGTGCGCGCCGACGGAGACGTTCGGTCCGTGGTCCGGCCGCTCCAGCCCCGCGCGCGCGAACGCGTCGAGGATCCACTGCTGCAGCTCGTGCTCGTGCAGCGGCGTCGCGCCGCGCGCACGCTCACCGGCCAGCGTCAGCGCGCGGCGCGCGACGTCGGCGATGATCTCGGCCGCGCGGCGGTGGGCATCGAGCTGCGCGGGCGTCCACACCGCGAACAGCCGGCTCACCAGCTCCCCGCTGGTCGCGATCGTCGCGCCCTGCGCGCGCACCAGATCGAGCACGCCGCCGGGCACGCGATCGACGTACGGCACCGCGTCGCCCGGCGAGTACTCCATCGCGACGCGCCTGCCCGCGACGAGCGCGCCGACCGCCGCCTCGAGCGTGCGCCACGAGCTGTAGACCTCCTTGCGCCACGCCGCCGGCCAGCGCGCCCACGGCGCCTGCTCGATCGCGTGCGTCACCGCGACCGGCGTCCCCTCGCGCGGCACCCACACGAAGATGCGCCGCGTCAGCATCAGGTGCCCGAAGCCGAGCAGCCCCCCCGCGATCGGGTTCGTGCCGCGGAAGTCGAACAGCAGCCACCCGTCGAGGCCCGCGTCGGCGATGGCGGACTGGAAGCTCGGAAGCGTCGTTTCGCTCAGCATGACCGGAACCTAAAAAGGCGGAGGACGGAACGGCGGAGAACGATACAGCGGAGGACGGAACGGCGTGAAACGGAAAAGCGGACGCTTCGAGCCTGAAGCTCAGAGCGTCCGCCTCTTCGTGTCACGCCGTATCGCCTTCCGCCGTTCCGTCCTCCGCAGCATCGCGCCTACGGAAACTCGATCCGCCATCTACACCGCCCCTCGCCGCGCGCGGAGCACTGCTCGTGAGCCACGGCGTCGGCGCGGCCCACCAGCAGTCGCAGCAGCTCGCCGAAGCCCGCCTCGTAGAAGGCGCAGCCGGCGCCGTCGCTCGTGCCGTCCAGGGTCAGCGGGCGCGGGACCTCGAGCACGAGGGCGCTGCCCGCCCGCTCGACGCGGCCGCCGAGGTAGCGCCGCGCGATGCGCCGCGCCTGTCGCGCGGCCAGTGGACGCGCCATGAAGCGCGGGAGCGCGCGCACGCCGCGGCGCGCCGTGCCGCCGATCGTCCGGTACGCACGCTCCGCGAGGTAGCGGCCGGCCTCGCGGAAGACCACCTCGGCGTCCGGGCGCCGGTCGATGAGGCGCGCGAGCGCGACGACCTCGTCCGTGGTGGTCCGCTGTCCGCGGCGCACCGCCTCGGCGTAGCGGCGGATCTGCGCCAGGACCGTGTCGCTCAGCCCGAGGCGCTTGTTGCGCAGCTCGGCGACGAACTCGGTCTCGGGGTCTTCGATGGGCCGATCGACGGCGCGGACGCCCTCGAGGAGGCTGAGCGGGAGGAGGGCGTCGACCGGTGCAGCCATGGTCAGGCGAGACGAGAAGCGGGAGGCCGAAGCTACCAGACTGCGCCGTGCCGTTCAAGCACTGGCGCGCGGCCGCGCGCCGTGCTCCGGATCACCGACCCGCCCAGTCCGGGAGGGGAACTTCCGGTGGCGCTGGGACGCTGACCGGGCGACGGCCGCCGGCTGCCGCGGGCGCCGGTCGCCGCGCAGATTGCGCGACGCCTCCCCGCCCTCCCCGCCGTGTCCCACTCCCCCCTCGCCAGCGTGCCGAGCATCGGTGCCGTGACGTGTCCGGTGTCCGAGGCACAGGCGCATGGTCTCCTCGACGCCGAGCTGTCGGGCGCCGAGGCCGGCGCGGTGCGCCGGCACCTGGAGGGCTGCGCGCGCTGCCGCGCGCACGTCACGCGGCTGTCGCACCTCCTCGTCGCGCTGCGACGGCAGCGGCTGCGACAGGAGCGCGCGCCGGCTTCGCTGCACGCCCGCGTGCGCGCGCTCGCCCGCGCCGAGTGATCGAGCGCGCGCTCGTCGGGCTCGGGATCGCCCTCGTCATCGCGTTCGGCGCCCATCGCGCGGGCTCGCTCGATCGCAGCGGCGCCAGCGCCGCCGTCGTCGTCGGCACCGCGTCCATGGCGGCGGGATGGACGTGGGGCGTGCTGCTCCTGCTCTTCTTCGGCACGGGCACCGCGCTCTCGCGCTGGCGCGCCCGCGAGAAGGCCGCGCGCACCGGCGGCGTGGTGGCCAAGGGCGGCACGCGCGACGCGGCGCAGGTGCTCGCCAACGGCGGCCTCTACGCGGCGACGGCGCTCGCGGGCGCCGGCCCGTGGGCGCTCGACTGGCCCGCGTCGTGGACCGTCGCCTGGTCGGGCGCGGCGGCAGGCGCGATCGCCGCGGCGACGGCGGACACGTGGGCCACCGAGATCGGCACGCTGGCGCGCGGCGCGCCGCGCTCGCTCCGCGGCTGGCGGCCGGTGCCGGCAGGGACCTCCGGCGCGGTCTCGACGCCGGGCACGCTGGCGATGCTCGGGGGCGCCGCGTTCATCGCGCTCGCGCTCGTCCTGGCGGGCCGCACGCGCGACGCGGCGCTCGGCGCGCTCGCGGGCGGCATCGCGGGCGCGATGGCCGACACCCTCGCCGGCGCCGCGGTGCAGGAGCGACGCTGGTGCCCGGAGTGCGCCGTGGGCACGGAGCGCGCAGAGCACGACTGCGGCGCGCGCACCGAGCGCGCGGGCGGCGTGCCGGGGCTGGGCAACGACGCGGTCAACGTGCTCTGTGGGGCGGTGGGTGCGGTGGCGGGCGCGCTGGCGGCGCTGGCAGCCGCGCGGACCGGCTGAGCGGGCGAGGAGGGGTGGCGATGCGGACGGGGGCGCGATGACGCGGGCGGCACAGGTGATCGTCGTCGGTGGAGGACCGGGCGGGGCGTCGACGGCGTGGCAGCTGGCCACGCTGGGACTCGACGTCCTGGTGCTCGACCGCGCGCGCTTCCCGCGCGACAAGACGTGCGCGGAGTGCCTCAGCCCGCAGGCGTCGCGCATCCTCGCGACGATGGGCGCGCTGGAAGCGGTCGAGGCAGAGGCGGCGCGGCTCACGGGCATGCTGGTGCGCGCGCCGTCGGGCGACGTGATCCACGGCGAGTACGCGGCGGCGCACGGCTTCCGCGGCTTCCGCGACCGCTGCCTCGCCATCCGCCGTCGGACGCTGGACGCGATCCTCGTCGAGCGCGCACGCATGGCCGGCGCCCGCGTGCACGAGGGCGCGCGCGTGGTCGACGTGCTGCGCGCGCACGGCACGCGCGGGCGCGCGACCGGCGTGCGCGTGCTGGATGCCGACGGCGCGACACGCGACCTCCACGCCGCGCTCGTCGTCGGCGCCGATGGCCTGCGCTCCGTCGTCGCGCGGCGGCTCTCACTCGGCGCGCGGCTGCCGTGGCCGCGTCGACTCGCCTTCCAGTGTCACGTGCGCGGGCTGCCCGGCGTCGGCCTGCTGGGCGAGATGCACGTCGAGCGCGACGGCTTCGTCGGCATCGCGGACGTCGGCGGCGGCGTGACGAACGTCGCGATGGTCGCGCCGGCTGGCGTCGCGCGGCGCGGGCTGGCCGCGCACGGCTCGCCGGCGAAGTTCATGGAGGCGTGGCTCTCGCGCGCGCCGCAGCTCGCGCCGCGCTTCGCGCAGGCCATGCGCGTGTCGCCCGTGCGCGCGACCGGGCCGTTCGCGAGCCACGCGCGCCGTGCGCACGCGCCGGGCGCCGCGCTGGTGGGCGACGCGGCCGACTTCTTCGATCCGTTCACGGGCGAGGGCATGTACAGCGCGCTGCGCGGTGGCGAGCTGCTGGCGCCGTTCGCGGCGGAGGCGGCGCGACTGCTGGATGCGGCGCACGCCGACGAGCGGCGCGCCGCGCGCGCGCTGGCCGCCTACGACGCCGCGCGGCGGCGCGAGTTCCGCGGCAAGTGGACGGTCGAGCGGCTGATCGCGCTCTCGGTCGCGCACCCGATGCTCGTGAACCGCGCGGCGCGCGCGCTGTCGCGCCGGCGCGATCTCGCCGACCTGCTGGTGGGCGTCGCGGGCGACATCGTCCCGCCGGCCACCGTGCTCAACGCCCGCTACCTGTGGGAGCTGTTCGGCGTGCGTGCCGACGGCACCGCCGCGCGGGCCACTACCTTCCAAGGATGATCGCGCCTTCCGATCCGTCCAACCGGCTGCCCGTCGACGGCGCCGCGCCGGACCTCGCGCTCCCCCGCCCCGCCGTCGATCCCGACGCCTTCCGCAGCGTGCTCGGTCGCTTCGCGACCGGCGTCACGATCGTCACCGCGCTCGACGCGCAGGGCCGCGACCACGGCATGACGGTGAGCGCGTTCTGCTCGCTGTCGCTGGAGCCGCCCCTCGTGCTCGCATGCATCGACCGCGCGGCGACGATGCACGACCTGCTGGTCGACGGGACCCCGCTCGCCATCAACGTGCTCTCCGCCGGCCAGGAGGCGCTGTCGCGGCGCTTCGCGTCCGGCGACCCACCCAACCGCTTCGACGGCATCGGCTACACGCGCGGCGCGCTCGGCGTCGCGGTGCTCGACGACGTGCTCGCGTGGCTCGAGTGTCGCGTCGTCGCGCGGCACCCGGGCGGCGACCACACGATCGTCGTCGGCCACGTCGAGGCGGTGGGCACGCGCCACGAGCGCCCGCTGCTCTACTATCGCAGCGGCTACGCCACGCTCGAGCGCTGACGCGCGCGGCCGCATGCTGACGCCCGCCCGCATCCGCGGCCGCGAGTTCCTCGACGAGCCGGGCATCGACGGCGCGACCGTCGTGCGCTCGCTGCACGACGTCGCGCGCTCGAACACGCTGTTCGGCGGGCGGCGCGCCGTGCTGCGCGCGCTCGACGCGGCGATGCCCGATCTGCCGACGGACCGCGCGGCCACGCTGCTGGACGTGGGCACCGGCGTCGGCGACATCCCGTTCCATGCGCGGCGGCTCGCGCGCCGACGCGGCGTGCGCCTCGAGACCGTCGGGCTGGAGCTGAGCGAGGCGCTCGCGCGCGCCAGCCGCGCGCGCGTCGGGCACGCGCTCGTGGGCGACGGCTTCCGCCTGCCCTTCGCCGACGCCAGCGTGGACGTCGTGACGGCGTCGCAGCTGCTGCACCACTTCGCCGAGGCGGATGCGGCGCGGCTGCTGCGCGAGCTGTCGCGCGTGGCGCGCGCGCGCGTGATCGTCGGCGACCTGCGGAGATCGTGGCTCGCCGCCGGCGGCTTCTGGCTCGCGTCATGGCCGCTCGGCTTCCACGCCATCACGCGGCACGACGGCGTGGTGTCGGTGCGGCGCGGCTTCACCACCGCGGAGCTGGAGGCGCTGGCGCGCGCCGCGGGTGCGGACGCGCCCGACGTGCGCCGCCGGCTGGGCTGGCGGCTCGTGGCCAGCTGGACGCCGGCGCATGGCGCCTCCCCCACTGCCGACGCGCCGCGCGCCGGCGCACCTTTGCGCGCATGACCACTCCGCCGACCGACCGGGCCGCCGCCGCGCGGCCCGACAAGGCGCGCCGGCCCTACGAGCTGGGGCGCATGCCCATGACGCGCTCGATGGTGACCGTCGACGAGGCCGTCGTCGCCGCGCCGATCGCGCGCATCTTCGCGCTCGCGCGCGACGTCGAGGACTGGCCGCGCCACCTGCCGCACTACCGTTTCGTGAAGTTTCGCGTGCGGACGCGCGACGGCGGCGGGCTGGTGGAGATGTCCGCGAACCGCCCGTTCGGGTCGCTGAACTGGCCCACGTGGTGGCTGTCGCAGATGTCCGTCGACGAGCAGGCGCCGAGCGTGCGGTACCGCCACGTCGACGGCATCACGGCGGGAATGGACGTCGAGTGGACGTTCGAGCGCGCGGCTCCCGGCGACGATGCGCGCACCCGCGTCCGCATCGTGCACGTCTGGGACGGCCCGCGCTGGCCCCTCATCGGAACGGCGGCGGCAGTCGCGGTGATCGGCCCCGTCTTCGTGCACGGCATCGCGTCGCGCACGCTCGCCGGCCTCGCGAGGGTCGCCGAATCCGCTCCCTCCGCCTGACCGTTTCGCGCCGTACCGTCTTCCGCAGTATCGTCCTCCGAAGCACCGTCGTCCGCCGCATCGTTTCCTCGCTTCATCGGTCTCTCATGTCACGTCGCGTCGTCGTCACCGGCATCGGCGCCATCACGCCCATCGGCCTCACCGCCGACGGGCTGTGGGCTGGCCTTCGCGCGGAACGGAGCGCCGTCGCCACCGTGACGCGCTTCGACCCATCCATCTGGCGCAGCCGCATCGCCGCGCAGGTGGACGACTTCGTGGTCACCGACCACATGGACGCCAAGCGCGCCAAGCGCCTCGACCGCTTCAGCCAGTTCGCGGTCGTCAGCGCACAGCAGGCGCTCGCCGACGCGGCCATCGACCTCGACGCCGAGGACCGCGAGCGCGTGGGCGCGATGATGGGCACCGCGCTGGGCGGCGTCGGCTACGCGGAGACGCAGATCCACGACTTCCTGAAGTACGGCGCGAAGGGGCTCAACCCGCTGCTCGCGCTCACCGTCTTCGGTGGGGCGGCCAGCTGCAACATCGCCATCGAGCTGGGCGTCATGGGCCCCAACGCCACGAACGCGATGAGCTGCGCGTCGGGCACGATCGCCATCGGCGAGGGCTTCCGGCAGATCCGCGACGGCTACGCCGACGTGATGATCGCGGGCGGCTCCGAGGCGCCGCTGCACCCGCTCTGCTTCGGCGCGTTCGCCGTCATCCGCGCGATGAGCACGCGCAACGACGACCCGGGCACCGCGTCGCGCCCCTTCGACCGCGACCGCGACGGCTTCGTGATGGGCGAGGGCGGCGCGGTGCTGGTGCTCGAGGAGCGCGAGCGCGCGCTGGCCCGCGGCGCGCGCGTGTACGCCGAGGTGTCGGGCTTCGGGATGACGAACGACGCGCACCACATGACCGCGCCGCGCCCCGACGGCCGGCAGGCGGCGCGCGCCATCCGCCTCGCGCTGGCCGACGCGCACCTGGCGCCGCACGAGGTGCAGTACGTCAACGCGCACGGCAGCTCGACGCCGCTCAACGACCCCACCGAGACCGTGGCGATCAAGCAGGTGTTCGAGGAGCACGCGCCGCGGCTGGCGGTCAGCAGCACCAAGGGCTACTACGGCCACGCCCTCGGCGCCTCGGGCGCGTTCGAGGCGGCGATCACGGCGCTGGCGCTCGCGCGCGACTGGCTGCCGCCCACCATCAACCTCGCGGAGCCCGACGCCGGCTGCGACCTCGATTACGTTCCGCGCACGGGGCGCACGGAGCGGGTGGACGTCGCGCTCTCGAACAGCTTCGGCTTCGGCGGGATCAACGCCAGCCTCGTGATGCAGCGCGCGGACGGCTAGCGGGTCGCCGCGCGGCGACGCCACCCTCAACGGAGGACGCGCGGATGCGCGATGCGCTGCGGCACTTCTTCGCGGAGTTCATCGGGATCTTCGCCCTCGTGTACGTCGGCGGGGGCGCGATGATGATGGCCCAGCAGGGCGCGGGCAACCTGCTCACCGTCGCGCTGGCCCACGGCATCGTCTACGCGGTGCTGGTGACGGCGACGCTGCGGATCTCGGGGCACTTCAATCCCGCGGTCACGATCGGCTTCCTCGTCACGCGGCGCATCCAGCCGATGATGGCCGCGCTCTACGTGGTCGCGCAGCTCGTCGGCGCGATGGCGGCGGCGTACCTGCTCAAGGCGACCTTCCCCGACGACATCTTCGCCGCGGCGCGCGGGACGACGTCGTCCATCGCGCTCGCCATCGACGGCGGGCAGGCGTTCCTGATCGAGGCGATCGCGACCTTCCTCCTCGTCTTCGCCGTCTTCGGCACCGCGGTCGACCCCCAGGCGCCCAAGCTCGGCGGGCTGGCGATCGGGCTGATCGTGATCGCCGACATGCTGGCGTTCGCGCCGCTCACCGGCGCCTCGCTCAACCCGGCGCGCACCTTCGGACCGGCCGTCGCGAGCGCGATCTACGAGGGGCAGGTCGTCTACTGGACGGGCCCGATCGTCGGCGGCGTGATCGCGGCGGTGCTCTACGACCAGCTCTTCCTCCCGCGGGCCCCCGAGGCGCCGGGGAGTGGCGCGGTCCAGCCGCAGCCGGGCCGGGGGGCGCGCCGCGACCACGCGGTCTGAGCGCGACCCGAGCGGCCGCCGGGGCCACCGAATTCGAGGAGGCGCGGGCGACACTCCCGCGCCCCCTCGTGCGTAGGACGCCCCATGAGCGACGCCCTCACCCCGACCGCCCCCCTGCCGCCGGCTCCGGTCGCGCTGGCCGACGCCCGCGAGCGCGCCATCCGGCTGCTGACCGACCGCTACGCGGACGACACGCTCTCGACCGGCGAGTTCGAGATGCGGCTCGACCGGCTCTACGGCACGCTGACGCCCGCCGCGGCCGAGGCGCTGGTGGCCGACCTGGGCGCGCCGCGCGCGGCAGCGATGGCACGGACGGCCCCCGTGTCCGCGGCGCTCCCGTTCCAGGCGGCGCCGGCCCGTGCCGAGCGGCTGTCGTGCATCTTCGGGCAGCGCACGATGGGCGGCAGCTGGACGCCGGGCGCCCGCGCCGAGGCGCTGGCCGTCTTCTCCGAGGTCACCTTCGACCTGCGGACCGCGGTGCTCCGCGACGGCGTCGAGCTCGAGATCGAGGCCTACTTCTCGACCGTGCGCGTGCTGCTGCCGCCCGACGCGGTGCTGGACGTCAACGTCGGCCCGGTGATGGGGAGCGTCACGGACGACACGACGCCGGCGCGCGGCATGGGCCCGGTCGTCCGCCTGCGCGGATCGGCGGCGTTCGCGGAGGTGACGATCCGCCGCGCGTCGCCGGACCTGCCTCCCGGCGCGCCGTTCAAGCTGGCGTGGCGGGAGGCGAAGCGGGCGGCGCGACGCGCGCGCGCCCGCTAGGCGTCGCTCCGAACGTCGGTCAGCGCGCGAGCACGGGCGCGGCCGCGTCGGGCGCGGGTCCGCGCACGCCGTACTTGGCCTCGTAGCGCGCGATCGACTCCTCGATCAGGCGCATCGCCGAGTCGCTCTTCTCCCAGCCGAGGATCTCGACGCGCTTCCCTTCGAGGTCCTTGTAGATGTGGAAGAAGTGCTCGACCTCCTTCAGGTAGTGCCCCGGGAGGTCGGCGATGTCGAAGTACTCCTGGTGATGCGGGTCGTGCATCGGCACCGCCAGGATCTTGTCGTCCGGCTCGCCCTTGTCGAGCATGCGCAGCACGCCGACAGGGCGCGCGTCGATGTGGCAGCCGGGGAACGTGGGCTCCTGGATGCGCACCAGGATGTCCATCGGGTCCCCGTCCTCGTGCAGCGTGCGCGGGATGAAGCCGTAGTCGCCGGGATAGTGCACCGCCGAGTAGAGCACGCGGTCGAGGCGGAGCAGCCCCGAGTCCTTGCACAGCTCGTACTTGTTGCGGCTCTTCGCCGGGATCTCGATGATCGCCGTGACCTGGTCGGGCGGATGGATGCCGGGCGGCAGGTCGTGCCATGGGTTCAGCATCCGCGCAATCTAGTGATGCCGGGCGGCGGACTGCAGGCGCCGTATCTTCCGGCATGCTCACCTCCCGCCTCGCACAGGATCCCGCGCTGGCGCCGCTGGTGCCGCGCCTCGCCTTCGCGCTCGAGATCGACCGGCTGAAGGGCGTCGAGCGGCGCACCTGGCTCGCCGACGGCTCGCGCCGCGAGAACTCGGCCGAGCACTCGTGGCACATCGCGACGCTGGCGCTCGTGCTGGCGGACCTCGCGCCGCCGGGGACCGACGTCGATCGCGTGGTGCGGATGCTCCTCGTCCACGACCTGGTCGAGATCGACGCCGGCGACACCTTCGCGTTCGACGCCGTCGGGCTCACCGACCGCGACGCCCGCGAGCGGCTGGCGGCCGACCGGCTCTACGCGCTGATCCCCGGTGGCGAGCGGCTGCGCGCGCTCTGGGAGGAGTTCGACGCGGGCGAGACGCCCGACGCGCGCTACGCCAACGCGCTCGACCGCCTGGCGCCGCTGCTGCTGAACCTGGCGACGGAGGGCGGCACCTGGCGCGAGCACGGCGTGCAGCGCTCCGCCGTGCGACGCCGCATGGCGCCGATCGCGAGCGGGCTCGCGGCCATCTGGCCCGCGGTGCAGGCCGCCATCGACGACGCGGTGGACGCGGGCTGGGTCGGGCCCGACTGACCGCGCCTCGTCACGCCCAGGTCAGCGTCCCGTGAGCGCGATTCCACGGCGATGACGCGCAACCGTTCCGGGGGGTCCTGCTGTCTGATGGACAGCAGCGTTGTCCGTCGCCCTTCCGGAGCCGTCCGCATGCGCCTCGCCCGCCGCTGCACCCTGGCCCTCGCCCTCGTCGCCACCACCGCCTCGCTCCTCGGCGCGCAGCCCAGCGTCCTCCCGATCGAGGAGGCGGAGGAGGCCGCGGCGTGGATGATGGTCCCCCGGCTGCCGATGCACCTGGCCACCGAGACGCTCGTCAGCCGCGACGGCGCCGCCGCGCTCCTGCTGACCGGCGACGCGGTGGTGGCGCAGCTCACCGACGACGGGGTCGCCCGCGAGACGTATGCGGCGCCCGCCCGCCAGCCGCGCGTCGCGCGCCTGGTCGCGAGCTTCCTGGCCAACTTCCGCCGCGCCGCGCCCGACCGCGCGGTGCGCTGCGACCTGCGCCGGGTCGCCGACGTGCAGGTGGATGCGGCCGGCCACGTGCTCCTCACCGGCCACGACGGCACGCGCATCAACGTCACGGGCGCGCACGGCCGGCACGACCGGTTCGACCCGGTGGCCGCGCGCGCGTTCGCGGCGCGGGTCCGCGCGGCGGCGGAGATGCGGCGCGCGACTGGCGGGACCTGAATGGCGAACGGTATTGGCAGGGATAAGATCGGATAAGGTCTGATAACGACGCATGGCTCCGCGTGGTGGCGAGGAATCGCGCACCACGCGGAGCCATCCGTCGTTATCAGATCTGGTCAGACTTTCATCCTTGCTGCCGTTGCCGTTCGGGTCCGGCGCGCAAGTTCCTGCCTCAGCGATCCGTGCCGCGCTCCAGCGCCCGCCGCACCCGCGCCCGCCGCCGCATCAGCAGCAGCGCGTAGCCCAGGTACACGGCGCCCACGACGACGTACGCCGCGTGGAAGTAGCCCGCGTTGTCCGGCGGCATCAGCCCTCCTCCCCGCGCAGCGCCAGCAGCTCGCGCTCCACGCCGTAGCGCACGCGCGCGCGCAGCAGTGCGACGAACAGCAGCGTAGTCGCGCCGAAGCCCAGCAGCAGCGTCGTCAGCATCTCGGGCGGCAGCGAGGGCGCGCTCGGCTTCAGCACGATCGCGCGCGGATGCATGGTGCGGAACAGCACCACGCTCAGGTGGATGAACGGCACCAGCAGCACCGCCAGCAGGCCGAGCACCGCGGAGAAGCGCGCGCGCTGCTGCCGGTCTTCCAGCGCGCCGCGCATCACGAGGTAGCCGAGCACCACGAACCAGAGGAAGAGCGTCAGCGTGAGGCGCGCGTCCCACGTCCACCAGGTGCCCCACACCGGCTTGCCCCACAGCGGCCCGGTGAGCAGCACGACGCTCAGGAAGACCAGGCTCACCTCCGCCGCCGCCTCGGCCACGCGGTCCACGCGCTCGTCGCGCAGCCAGAGGTAGACCGCGCTGCACAGCGCGACCACCGGCAGCCCGAGATAGAGGCCCACCACCGCGGCCGGCACGTGCACGTAGAAGATCTTCTGCGCCGGCCCCTGCATCGCCTCGACCGGCGTGAACCAGATCGCGCGCACCAGCACCGCGAGCACGGCCAGCAGCGCGCCGACCAGCAGCAGGTCGGGACCGCCCTTCGGCAGCGTCAGCGCATCGGATGGTACGCCGCGCGACGCGGGCGCGCCGGGGCGATGGGGATCGGCGGCGTGGGGCGCCGCGAGGGAGGGATTCGTCATAGGGGTCCGCGCGCCCGGGCTCAGTCCTCGAGCGTGTACGGGAAGGCCAGGGTGCAGGCCACGACGAAGATCATGTCGAACGCCCCCAGCATTTTCAACAGCCCGGCCATCTCGGCCACGGGACGGCCGGCCAGCAGGCGCGCCGTCGCCATCGCCGCCGGCGTCACCACCGGCACGAAGAACGGCAGCGCGAGCATCGGCAGCAGCAGCTCGGCCAGGCGCGTGTTCACGGTCATCGCGCTGAACAGCGTGCCCACCGCGACCAGCCCCACCGCGGCCATCGCCGCGACCGTGAGGATGCCCGCGAGCACGCCGCCGCCCACCGGCAGGTCGTAGAAGAGCGCGACCGCGGGGATCGCGATCCCCTGCACGCCCGCGACGAACAGCAGGTTCGCGAGCGCCTTGCCCAGGAAGAGCGCCTCGCGGCTCACCGGCGCGGCGAGCAGCCCGTCCATCGCGCGGTCCGCCTGCTCCACGCCGAACGAGCGATGCAGGCCGAGCAGCCCGCTGAACACGAAGATCACCCAGAGCACGCCGGGCGCGAGGTCGATCGCCGCGACCGCCGTCGGGTCCCACGAGAAGCGGAAGATCACGACCGCGAGCAGCGCGAACACCAGTGCCGCGAGGAACGCGCTGCGCGTGCGGAACTCGATGACGAGATCCTTGCGGGCGACGAGCCACGCGGTGGCCAGGACGCCGGGCGGCGAAAACGACGTCGCGCTCATCCCGCCGTCACCAGCGCGCGGTACTCGGCCGCGAACGCGGCGTCGTCCACTGCGGCGCGCGGGCGCTCCAGCACCAGCCGGCCGGCCTGCATCACGGCGACGTGCGTGCCGAGCGCGAGGCCCTCGGTGAGGTTGTGCGTCACCAGCACCAGCGCGGCGCCGTGCGCCTTGAGCGTCGTCAGCGCGTCCGTCAGCGCCCGCGCGCCCGCCTCGTCGAGCCCCGTGAACGGCTCGTCCAGCAGCACCACGCGCGGCTCGTGCACCATCGCGCGCGCGATCGAGACGCGCTGCTGCAGCCCGCGGCTCAGGCGCCGCACCGGCGTGTCCGCGCGGTCGAGGACGCGCATGCGCGCCAGCGCCTCGCGCGCCGCGCCCTCGGGGTCGGGCAGGCCGTACAGCCGCGCCGCGAACGCCACGTTCTCCTGCGCGGTCAACGCGGCGTAGAGCATCGCGTGGTGGCTGATGAGCCCCACGCGCGCGCGCACCTCGGGATCGCGCGCGATCGGCTGGCCGCCCACGCGCGCCTCGCCCGCGCTCGGCGAGAGCAGCCCGGCGAGCATCCGCAGCAGCGTCGTCTTCCCCGCCCCATTGGGGCCGAAGAGCGCCAGGCAGTCGCCGCCCGCGATCGCCAGGGTGACGCCGTCCACCGCGCGGCGCGGGCCGAAGGCACGACGCAGCGCGACCGCCTCGAGGGCGGGCGCGAGGACCGGATCCGAGGCGGCGGCGTGGTGCGGAGGGGAGGCGGCCGCGGTCAGCGGACGCCCCGGAGCGAGGCGCGGGACGACACGCCCGAATGCTAGCGCCGGCCGGGAGGCGCCGGCACCCGCAGTTGCCGCCGGCGGCCTTGACGGTCACGAGCACGCGGCCCAGTCTCGCCGCTCTCTCACAGCCCCCGTCTGCCCATGTCGCTGCGCCGCCTCGTCGCGCTCTGCTCGGCCCTCGTCCCCGCCCTCCTGGGCGCCCAGGCGTCGCCGCCGCCCGACCTCGTCCTGACCGGGGGCCGGATCTTCACGGCCGACTCCACGCGGCCGTGGGCGGAGGCGGTCGCCATCCGCGGCGAGCGGATCGTCGCCGTCGGGACGACGGCGGAGGTGCGCCGGATGGCCGGCCGCGCCACGCGCGAGATCGCGCTCGGCGGGCGCGTGGTCATCCCCGGCATCAACGACACGCACACGCACCTCGGCGTCGCCTTCGACGCGTCGTTCTCGACCGCCGACACGTCGCTCGCCGGTCCCGCCCTGCCGGAGGTGCTCGACTCGGTGCGCGCGGTGGCCGCGCGCACGCCCCCCGGCACGTGGATCCGCGGCGCCATCGGCACGCGCATGCTGGGCGACTCCACCGCCCGACGCGCGGCGCTGGATGCGGCGGCGCCGCGGCATCCGGTGCTCCTGCGCGCGCCTTGGGGGCACGGGATGCTCGTGAACTCCGCCGCCCTGCGCGCCGCGGGCATCGCCGACCGCGCCGCGGATCCGCTGGGCGGCACGTACGAGCGCGACGCCTCGGGGCGGCTCACGGGCTCCCTGGGCGAGTACGCGGGGTGGGCGGTGTTCCGGCGCGCGAACGCGTCGCTCCCGGACGCCGACGTCGTGCGCGCGCTGCGCCGCGAGGCCGAGCAGCGCCTGGGCTGGGGCGTGACGAGCGTGCAGGACATGGCGGATGCGTTCGCGCCGGCGCAGACGCTGCGCGTCCTGCGCGCCGCGCGGCTGCCGCAGCGCGTGCGGGTCGTGCGCTGGCCGATGGCCGGTGCGGGCGGGCGCCACGTCGCGGAATGGCGCGCGGTGAACGCGACGCCCGCGCCGCGCGTCCGCGTCTCCGGGGTGAAGTACGTGCTCGACGGCACGCCGATCGAGCAGGGCGCGCTCAATCGCACGCCGTACCCGGGCCGACCGGGATGGTACGGGCGCCTCAACTTCCCGCTCGACACGGTGCGCGCCATCCTGCGCGACGCGCTGCGCGGCGGCGACCAGACGATGCTGCACGTCGTCGGCGACAGCAGCCTCGCGCTCGTGCTGTCGGAGATGGAGCGGATGGCGCCCGACTCCGAGTGGCGCCGCCGGCGGCTGCGCCTCGAGCACGCGAGCCGGCTCGGCGGCGACTTCGTCCCGCGCGCCGCGCGGTTGGGGATCGTCGTCGCGCAGCCGCGCACGAGCGCCTCGCTGCGCAGCTGGCGCGCCGCCGGGATCGTGACCGGCTACGGCTCCGACGGGCTGCCCAACCCGTTCGTCGACATGCTCGTCGCCGTCACGGCGCCGGCACGCCCGGGCGAGGCCGTCTCGCGCGAGGAGGCGGTGACGATCCTGACGCGCGGCTCCGCGTACGCGGAGGGGATGGAGCGCGAGAAGGGGACCCTCGCGCCCGGGATGCTCGCCGACCTCGCCGTGCTGTCGCAGGACGTGTTCACCGTGCCGCCGGCGGCGCTCCCCGCGACCACGAGCGTGCTCACCGTCGTCGGCGGGCGGATCGTGCACGATGCGCTCGCGCGAGCGGCGACGGGCGCGCCGGTGCCGTAGCACCGGCGGCGACCGCCTTCACAGGCCCTCAGATGTCGACGTCCTTCGTCTCGCGCACCAGCAGCGCGCCCACGACCACCGTGAGCGCGGCGATGACGATCGGGTACCAGAGCCCCGCGTAGATGTCGCCCGTGGCCGCGACGATCGCGAACGCCGTCGTGGGCAGGAAGCCGCCGAACCAGCCGTTGCCGATGTGGTATGGCAGCGACATCGACGTGTAGCGGATGCGCGTGGGGAAGAGCTCCACCAGCATCGCCGCGATCGGGCCGTAGACCATCGTCACGAACAGCACGAGGACGAACAGCACCGCGACCACCATCGCGTGGTTGATGCGCGCGGGGTCGGCCGCGGCGGGATAGCCGGCGCTCGCGAGCGCGCCGCCGAGCGTGCGCTCGAACGTCGGCCCCTGCGCCGCCGCGTCGCTCGCGCTCGCGTCGTAGGCGGGGATCGCCGTCGTGCCCACGCGCACCTGCGCCGTGGTGCCCGCCGGCGCGGCGACGTTCGCGTACGGGACGCCGGCCTTCACCAGCGCGGCCTTCGCCACGTCGCAGCTCGACGTGAACCTGCTCGTCCCGACGGGATTGAACTGGAAGGTGCACTCGGCGGGATCGGCGACGACGGTCACCGGCGCCGCCGCCTGCGCGTGCTCCAGCGCGGGGTTCGCGTAGTGCGTGAGCGCGCGGAAGAGCGGGAAGTACGTCAGCGCCGCGAGCGCGCAGCCGGCGAGGATCACCGGCTTGCGCCCGATGCGGTCCGACAGCGCGCCCATCACGAGGAAGAACGGCGTGCCCAGGAGCAGCGCCGCGGCGACCAGGAGGTTGGCCGTCTGCGCGTCCACCTTCAGCAGCTGCGTGAGGAAGAAGAGCGCGTAGAACTGCCCCGTGTACCACACCACCGCCTGCCCCACCACGAGACCGAACAGCGCGATCAGCACGATGCGCAGGTTGGCCCAGTTGCCGAACGACTCGGCGATCGGCGCCTTCGACGTCTTCCCCTCCGCCTTCATCGCGGCGAACAGCGGCGACTCGTTCAACCGCACGCGGATCCACACCGAGACGCCGAGCAGCGCCAGCGACACGAGGAACGGGATGCGCCACCCCCACGCCTCGAACGCCGCGGTGCCGAGCGCCACGCGGCAGGCCAGGATCACGAGCAGCGAGAGGAAGAGGCCGAGCGTCGCCGTCGTCTGGATCCACGCGGTGTAGAGCCCGCGCTTCCCCGGCGGCGCGTGCTCCGCCACGTACGTCGCGGCGCCGCCGTACTCGCCGCCGAGCGCGAGCCCCTGCAGCAGGCGCAGGGCGACGAGGATCACCGGCGCCAGGATGCCGATGCTCGCGTACGAGGGCAGCACGCCGACGACGAACGTCGAGAGGCCCATGATGAGGATCGTGACCAGGAACGTGTACTTCCGCCCCACCAGGTCGCCCAGCCGCCCGAACACGAGCGCGCCGAAGGGGCGCACGGCGAAGCCCGCGGCGAACGCCATCAGCGCGAAGATGAACGCCGCCGTGGGGTTCACGCCCGAGAAGAACTGCTTCGAGATGATCGCCGCCAGCGATCCGTACAGGTAGAAGTCGTACCACTCGAAGACGGTGCCGAGCGACGACGCGAAGATGACGCCGCGCACCTCGCCCGGCGCGAGCGTGCGGACGGCGGTGGGGCGATCGGGCGACGCGGACGCGGGGTGGGCCACGGGGGTCGGGCGGCAGGGTGGAGGCAGGGTGGAGACGGGACGGGGCGCGGGGTAATCTTCCGCGCGTGCGCACCGTTGCGCACCCCTCTCCCGCCCCGCAATTCGCCGCAACGCGCCATGAGCGATCTCGACGTCCTCCTCCGCGAGGAGCGCTCCTTCCCGCCCCCCGAGTCCTTCCGCCGGGACGCGCTCGTCGGCGACGACGCGCTGCACCGCGAGGGCGCGGCCGACCCCGACGCCTTCTGGGCCCGGATGGCGCGCGAGCTGACGTGGATCAAGCCGTTCACGCGCACGCTCGACTGGACGCCGCCGCACGCGCAGTGGTTCGCCGACGGCACGCTGAACGCGAGCGTCAACTGCCTCGACCGGCACGTCGAGGGGCCGCGGCGCAACAAGGCGGCGCTGATCTTCGAGGGCGAGCCGGGCGACCAGCGCACGCTGACCTACTGGGACCTCTACCGGAAGGTCAACCAGTTCGCGCTCGTGCTCGACCGGCTGGGCGTGAAGAAGGGCGACCGCGTCGCGATCTACCTGCCGATGATCCCCGAGGCGGTGATCGCGATGCTCGCGTGCGCGCGCGTGGGCGCGATCCACTCGGTCGTCTTCGGCGGGTTCAGCCCGGAGTCGCTGCGCGACCGCATCAACGACTCGCAGTGCAAGGTGCTGATCACGGCCGACGGCTCCTACCGCCGCGGCCAGGTGATCCCGCTCAAGCGCAACGCCGACAAGGCGCTCGCCGAGTGCCCGTCGATCGAGCACGTGGTCGTCGTGCAGCGGCGCGCCGGCGCGCCGGGCGACGCGGCGTTCACCGAGATCAAGGAGGGGCGCGACCACTGGTGGCACCGCCTCATGCGCGAGGCGCGCAACGCCGACGGCGGCTTCTACCGCGCGCCCGAGGAGATGAGCGCCGAGGACCTGCTCTTCGTCCTCTACACGTCGGGCACGACGGGAAAGCCGAAGGGGATCGTGCACTCGACGGGCGGCTACCTCACCGCCGCGGCGGCGACGACGAAGTACGTCTTCGACCTCAAGGAGGAGGACGTCTACTGGTGCACGGCGGACATCGGCTGGGTCACCGGGCACTCGTACATCGTGTACGGGCCGCTGGCGAACGGCGCGACCTGCGTGCTCTACGAGGGCGCGCCCGACTGGCCGGAGAAGGACCGCTTCTGGGCGATCTGCGAGCGCTACGGCGTCACCATCTTCTACACGGCGCCGACGGCGATCCGCGCGTTCATGAAGTGGGGCCCCGAGTTCCCCGCGCGCTACGACCTGTCGCGCCTGCGCCTCCTCGGCTCCGTGGGCGAGCCGATCAACCCCGAGGCGTGGATGTGGTACCACGAGCACATCGGCCACGGACGCTGCCCGATCGTGGACACGTGGTGGCAGACCGAGACGGGCGCGATCATGATCACGCCGCTGCCGGGCGCCACGGCCACCAAGCCCGGCTCCGCGACGGTCCCCTTCCCCGGTGTCTCGGCCGCGCTGCTGGACTCGGCCGGCCAGGAGATCGAGGTGGGCGGCGGCCTGCTCGCGCTCACGCGCCCGTGGCCGTCGATGCTGCGCACCATCTGGGGCGACGATCAGCGCTTCGTCGACACCTACTTCTCGAAGTGGCCGGGGCGCCCGGACCTCTACTTCGCGGGCGACGGCGCCAAGCGCGACGAGGACGGCTACTACTGGATCCTCGGGCGCGTGGACGACGTGCTGAACGTCGCCGGCCACCGCATCGGCACGATGGAGGTCGAGAGCGCGCTCGTGGACCATCCGGCGGTCGCGGAGGCCGCCGTGGTGGGCAAGGCGCACGAGCTGAAGGGCCAGGCGATCGCGGCCTTCGTCACGCTGCGGGCCGGGCACGCGCCCAGCGGCGCGCTGCGCGACGAGCTGCGCGACCACGTGGCCGAGAAGATCGGCCCGATCGCGCGACCGGACGACATCCTGTTCAGCGCCGACCTCCCGAAGACACGCTCGGGCAAGATCATGCGCCGCCTGCTGCGCGACATCGCCGAGGGGCGCGCGCTGGGCGACACGACGACGCTGGCCGACCCGGGCGTGGTGGCGTCGCTGAAGGACCAGTACGAGGCGCAGGAGAGCTGACGGCCCGTCCGTTCCTGGCCGGCTCGCGCCCCCCGGTGACCACGGTCACCGGGGGGCGTCCCTGTCTGGTACGGCTCGTGCCCCCTGACCGGCCGGCCAGTGTATCTTGACGGTGGCCCGGCCGGCGCACGTCGCCGGCTCGCGCATCGCCCGGTCGCCCACCAGTCCCCGCATGCTCGGCAAGCTCTTCCCGGAAGCGATCTTCTCCCGCAAGCTGCCGCCGGCCGCCGAGCGCCGCCTGCGGCTGGCGCAGGCCCGGGCCGAGGAGTCCATCGTCCGCGCGCACGTGGACAACGCGCTGATGTTCATGGACACGCTGGCGGAGGACCTGCCCTTCGACCGGGCGATCGACACCTACATCCGCGTGATGGGGATCCCCGAGCCGCTGGCGAGCACGGTGGCCACGCGCGCGCTGGTGGTGCTGGGCCAGGATCTGGTCCCCTTCCGCCGCCGGCAGCGCGGCCCGGGGACGCCCGCGACGGCTCCCGCCGCGCAGGGCGCCGAGGGCGACGGCGACGACGGCGGGAAGCCGCGGCTGCGGCTGGACGACGCGGCGGAGGCCCGGCGGCGCCGGCGCGCCTGAGCGGTCGTCCTCGCGCCAGCCCCGAAGGGCGAACGGCATTGCAAGGATGAAGTTCGGAGAAGGTCTGATAAGAGCGGATGGCTCCGCGCGAGTGCGATGTCGGTCGCGCTCCACCGGAGCCATCCGTCGTTATCAGACCTTCTCGGACTTTCATCCTTGCTGCTGTTGTCGTTCGGGTCCGGCGCGCCGGACCTTTCTGCCATTTGGAGAGGATGCGGATGCTCCGGATCGAGACGGATGCTCCGGATCGCTCCACGTGGCGCCTACGCCCCGTGCGCCGAGAGGAGCGATCCGAGGCATCCGCTCACATCCGGAGGATCCGCACCCCTCCCAAAGGCATGAGGGGCCCCGCCGTGACGGCGAGGCCCCTCGGTCGTTCCCGGCGCCGCGAGCGTCAGGGCGCCGCGACCGGCGTGCGCCTGGCGGTGTCGCCGGCGTTGGCCGGCGTCACGGGCGCGGCGGCCGCGGTGGCGCGGGCCGAGTCCACCATCGCCTTGATGACGTCGAAGGGCTGCGCGCCCGCGACCATCTTGTCCCCGATCACGAACGATGGCGTCGAGCGGATCTGCGCCGTCTCGGCCGCCTTCGCATGCGCCGCGATGCGGTCGACGTGCTTGCGGCCGTCGTAGCACTGCTCCCACGTCGCGGCGTCCGCGCCGATCTCCTTCGCGTAGCCGGCGAAGATCGACTTCGGGTCGTCCGTCGCGAACGAGTTCCAGTCGTTCTGGCCCGCGAAGATGCGGTCGTGCATCTCCCAGAACTTCCCCTGGTCGTCCGCGCAGGCGGCGGCCAGCGAGGCCGCGGGGCTGTTGCGGTGCGACGCGTTCACCGGGAAGAGGTAGACGCGGTAGCGCGCCTGCCCCGTCTCGACCAGCCGCTTCATCACGTCCGGCTCGGTGACCGTAGCGAACTGGCCGCACCCCGGGCACTCGAAGTCCGCGTACTCCACGATCTCCACCGGCGCGGTGGGGCTGCCCTTCACGTAGCCCGGCGCGGCCGCGAGGTTCGCGGCGGGCGTCGGGACGGTGACGACGGCGGCGGTCTTGGAGCGCTGCGTCGCCCAGAGGATGCCGGCGACGCCGGCCACGCCGACGAGGAGGAGCGTGAGGTAGAAGCCGCGGCGCGACTGCTTGCCGCGGGCCTGCTTCACGACGTCCGGTCGTCCTCCGCGTCCGGCGTCCATTCGCTTCGATGCCATGTATTGCTGTCCTGAGCGTCGAGGGCCTGCTGCACGATGCGCCGACTCTCCGCCACCTCGGGGGTGTCGTAGGTCGCGCGCACCTCGTAGTGAAAGAGCTCGCTCCGCACGTCGCCGATCAGCCGCATGAGGGGACCGGCGTGCCGCAGCAGCTCGCCGCGCGCGTGGAGCTCGGTGATGCGCTCCGCCAACGCGAGGAGCAGCGCCTCGAGGTTGCGGGCGCGAGCGGCGTCGTAGGTCTGTTCGTCCGACATGCGGCGTCCCTGCGCGTGCTGCGCGTGCGGGTATGCCGGAGGCAAAGGTACGCACCCGCGCGTCCTCCGGCGACTGCTCCGGCCGGCGAGCTCGCGCGGCCCATCGGGTCCCATCGGGTGGACGGCGCCGACGGCCTCGCGGTCACGCCGGCGGCCCTCGCCCGTGCCTGTCGTGCGGGCGCGACTCGTGCCACCGGAGCGCGGCACGTTAGCTTCTCGCCCGTCCGCGCCGTTCCGTACCCCGCTGGTCCCGCCGGTTTCCGTCGGGCCCGTCGGCCGCGGTCCGCTTCCGCGCCTCCCGCTTCGCCCTCGTCACGCCCGTGCGCGCCGACCACCTCCGCCTTCCCGTCGGACCCGGATCGCTGCACGCCGAACGCTACGGCCACGGCGGCACCCCGATCGTGCTGCTGCACGGCTTCGGCACGTGCAGCTTCCTCTGGCGCGAGGTGGCGCCGCAGCTCGCGATCGCGCGGCACACGGCCGTCGCGCTCGACCTGCTGGGGCACGGCGAGTCGGACCGCCCCATCGAGGCCGACTTCGGGGTCGCGGCGCAGGCGGAGTACCTGGACCGCGCGCTCACCGTGCTGCGCATGGCGCGGTCGGTCATCGTCGGCGTCGACGTGGGCGGCGGCGTGGCGCTCCGGCTGGCGGCCACGCGCCCCGACCGCGTCGCCGGCCTGGTGCTCGTGAACACGGTCGCCTTCGAGCACATGCCGGGGCGCGACGTGCGCACGCTGCAGCGGAACACCGCCCGCGTCGCGTTCCGGCTGTCGCGCGGGATGTTCGGCGCCTCGCCGCTGCTGGCGCCGGTGCTCCAGGGGAGCGTCGCCAACCGCGCGCACATGCCCGAGCGGCTGGTCGCGCGCTACCTCGCGCCCTTCGTCGGCCGCGACGGGGTGACGCACCTGCTCGACCTCGCGCGCTCGCTGCGCACCGAGGAGGTCGACGAGATCGACCTCGCGTGCGTGACCGCGCCGACGCTGGTCGTCTGGGGCGAGGCCGACCCCTGGGTGCCCGCGGAGGTCCCGACGCGGCTCCTGCACGCGATCCCGGACACGCGGCTGGCGCGGCTGCCGGGCGTCGGCCGCCTCACCCCCGAGGAAGCGCCGGACGAGCTGGCGGACCTCATCCTCGGCCACGTCGTGCGGATCGAGGCGGCCGCCGCGGCCGCGCAGGCGGCGCGCGCCGAGCTGGCGATGGCGACCCGCCCACGCGAGGGCGTCACGGCCAGCGACTTGCCTTCCGGCCTCGCATCGGGCGACGTGGACCGCTAGGAAAAGGCCCCGGGATGGGTTAGCTTTCCTCGTCTATCACAGCATCGACTTGCAGCCGGATTTCATGAGCCGAGTGAAGAGCAACAACGCGAATCGCGGACGACGGGAAGTCGCGGTCCCGACGCCGTTCGAGGAGGCCCGCGACGAGCTGTTCCAGCACATCATGTCGTGTGGTGTCATCGGGAGCGAGCCCGAGCACCAGACGGAGTGGTTCGACGCCACCATGGCGTACATGACGGACCGCTTCCCGGAGATCCCTGCCGAGAAGATGCAGGAGCTCCGCACGCTGGGCGAGCGCTTCGCGCAGCCGCCCAAGCGGCAGGCCCAGACGTCGGCCGCCTGACGTCTCCCGCGAGGCCGCACGACGGCAATGACACCACGCCCCCGATCGCTCGGGGGCGTTCGTGTTTTCCGGCGACGCGCCCGGGGCTAGCGGCGCCCGGGCCGCGCGCGACGGAGCGCCACGGCCACGCGCACGCCGCCGCCCAGCCCCAGCTCCACCGCCGGCGCGAGGCGCCCGCGCGGCGCCCCCTCCACGCCCAGCAGCGCGACCAGCTGCCACCGGGGCGCGGCGCCGTCGCGCACCGCGGCTGCGACGCCCCCGCCCAGGTACACGCCGCGGCGGGCCATCCGCAGGGGATCGAGGTGGAAGCGCGCGAGCGCCTCGAGGCGCGCCGCCGGCACCACGGTGCGGCTGCCGTCGCCCGGGCCCACGCCGTCCGGATCGCGCGCGAGCCCCACCGCGGCGACGACGCCGACCCGCGTGTAGAGCCCCGCGTCGCCGAACAGCCCTGCGCCGCCGAACGCGCCGCCCTCGCGGCCGAAGGCGCCGTCCACGCGCACCTCGGGCGTCAGCGCCGGCCGCGCCGGCGCCTGCGCGGCCAGCGGAGCCGCGCGCACCGCGGCGAGGAGCGTCAGCGCGCGAGCGATCGGGAGACGTCCGCTCACGGCTTCAGCGTGCGGTCGCGCTCGCGCCAGAGCAGCAGCGTGTAGTCGATCGTCGACGCCACCGAGACGATCCCCAGCACGACCACCAGCGGCATCACCCAGCGCGGCCACACCAGCGCGGTGACCAGAGTGACCAGCTGCAGCGCGGTGACGACCTTGCCGAGCGGTCGCGCGCGGAAGGCCACGGGGCGGAGCCAGGCGACGCTGCGCGCGACCAGGAAGCCGATGGCGGTCATGATGTCGCGCAGCAGCAGCACGCCGACCTGCAGGAGCGTGAGCTGGCCCTGGAGCAGCAGCGTCGTCACGGCGGCCAGCACGAACGCCCGGTCGGCCAGCGGGTCGATGAGCGCGCCCCAGCGCGAGACGGCGTTGCGGCGGCGCGCCAGCCAGCCGTCGAGGAAGTCGGTGAGCGACGCGACGCCGACCAGCGCCACGCGCTCGCCGTTGCCGGTGGACGCGAGGAATCCGGCCGCCAGCACGAACCGCGACAGCGAGACGACGTTCGGCAGCGTCCAGAGCTCGGCCGACGGGGGCGGCGCGCCGCGTGACATGGGGCGGAACCTAGCGCGGCCTCGCATCCCGAAGCAAACCGCCGGTCGCGGCATGCGTCGTGGCGCGTGCGTGACGTGGCGCACGGTCGCGGTGCATGCGGCGGCGCGATCCTGGCACCCGCCGCCGCACCGGCCTGCACACCGCACGCGCGTCGGCCGGCCGCCATCCGCAGCGCACCCTCGTCCGCCCTCGGCCATGTCCACGTCCGCGCCCCCGTTCACCGCCCACCGGGACGACGCGGCACCCGGACCCCTGCCCCGCCTCGTGCGGCGGGCGATCGTGCCGTGCGGCGGCCAGGGGACGCGCATGCGCGCGCTCACCGGCGGCCAGCCGAAGGAGATGCTGCCCGTGGGCCGCATGCCGCTGGTGGAGCACGTGGCGCGCGAGTGCGCGGCGAGCGGCATCGACGAGCTGCTGATCATCGTCGCGCCGGGCAAGGACGCGATCGCGGCGCACCTCGCGCCGCTCGCGGGCGCGCCGGGCATGCCCCGCCGCGTGTCGTTCCTGGAGCAGCCGGCGGCGCGCGGGCTGGCGGACGCGATCCGGCTGGGCCGCGCGTTCGCCGCCGACGGGCCGGTGGCCGTCGCGCTGCCCGACAACCTGTTCGTCGACGACGCGCCGGGCGTCGCGCAGGTCGCGGAGGCGTACGCGCGCACCGGCCGCCACGTCGTCGCCGTCGTCGAGATCACGAGCGAGGAGGCGGCGCGCCGCGGCCCGACGTCGGTGTTTCCCGGCACGCGCGATGGGGAGCTGTTCGAGATCGCGCGCATCCCCGACAAGGGCGAGCGCGGTCGCACGTTCGACACCGGCGGCGCCCCGTCCGCGTTCACGGGCGTCGGCCGCTACGTGTTCCGCCCCGACGTCTTCGACGTCATCGACGCGGCGGAGCGCGAGCTCCCTGCGGGGGCGGAGCTCGACGACGTGCCGGTGATGCAGCGGCTGCTCGCGGCGGGGCAGCTGGTGGGCCGCCGCATGCGCGGCCGCTTCCTGGACGCGGGACTGCCGGACGGCTACGCGGAGGCGAAGGCGCGCCTGGCGCGCGCGTGACCGCGCCCACGACAGCGCCGACGACAGCGCCAACGACCGCGCGCGTGAACGCAGGCTGGCCAGGGGCGCCCCTTGTTCGCGCCCCTGCCGACGGCCTATCGTCCGCCGTGACCGACGCCCCCGCCCCGACGCCCCCGTTCACGCACCTCACCGCCGACTTCCTGGGCGTGCCGGCCGCGCAGCTGCGCGACGACGCGCTGATCGGCGGCCTGCTCGTCGCCGCCGCCGGTGCGGCCGGCCTGGGCGCCCACGGCCCGCCGGTGATGCGCGCGCTCCCGCACGACGGCGTCGCGGGGCTGTTCCTCCTCGAAGGGTGCCACATCGCGGTGCACACCTTCCCCTCCGAGGAGCTGCTGCTGCTCGACGTGCTCTCGCGCGCGACGCGCGACGCGCAGAAGGCGGTGGACGTGTTCTCGCGGCGACTGACCGCGCGCACCGTCCGCGCCGAGCATCGGGCTCGTGGCTGACGGCTCGCACGCCGCGCTGAGCGTCGTGGCGGCCGTCCTCGCGACGCTGGCGCAGATCGCCGCGCCGCTGGCCTCCCCGCTCGAGGCGCTGCCGATCGCGCGCGAGTGGCGCACCTGGCCCGCGCTCGCGTGGCTCGTGGGCGTCGGCGTCACCCTTGGCTGGAACATCGTCTACGCGGGGCGCATCGCGCGGCTGCGTCGCGCGCCGCGGCCGCTGGCGGCGCTGAGTGCCGCGTGCGGGCTGCTGGTGGCGCCCGCCCTCGTGGCGCACGTCGCCTCGAGCTCGCTCTACGGCGGCCGCGCGGTCAACGGCATCGCGTGGCTCTGGCCTCTCACGACGACGCTGTTCGTGGCGCAGGCGGCGTTCGCGACGTGGCGCCGATTCGTGACGCCGTTCGTCGGCGTGCCGCTGCTCGTGTGGGACGTGCTGACCTGCCTCGCGGCGTGGACGCGCTTCGCCGTCGAGCGGCAGGGCGACGCGCCCACGGCGCTGCTCGCGCTGTCGGCCGCGCAGGCGACGGTGCACGGCGCGGCCATCGGCGGCGCGGCGCTGGTCTCGCCGCTCGCGGTGCAGCTGCCGCTGCTGGTGCCCGCCTATCCGGCGCGCTGGCGGCTGACGCGCACGGTGCGCGCGCTGCTCGCCGTGGCGACGATCTTCGCCGCGGGCGTGCTGCTGCTGGAGCTCCCGCGCGGCATCGGCACGGTGGCCAGCTACCAGCCGTGGGCGAGCGAGCGCCTGAGCGAGCGGCCCACCGGCGACTTCGCGATCGGCGTGTCGCTGCTGCCGCCGCTGGGCGGCCCGCCGCCGACGGTCGCGACGCGCTGGGACATGCCGCTCCTCGACTCGCTCGACGTCCAGGCGGTGCGCGTCACGGTCGGCAGCGGCGCGCTGACGCTGGGCGCGCTCGACTCGCTGCAGCGGACGCTCGATCCGGCGCGCCGCGACAGCCTGCGCCTGGTGGTGGCGATCGCGTTCGAGCACGAGGACGGCGCGCGGCGGCGCGCGGCCCCCGAGCGCTTCGATGCGCGGCGGCTCGCGCTCGTGGAGCGCGTCGCGCGCGCGCTGCGCCCCGACGTGCTGCTGCCCGCGGATGCGCCCTACGGCGCGACGTCGGTGGACGCGGTGGGCCACCTGCCGGTGGAGCACTGGCGGCGCTTCCTCACGGCATCCGCGGCGCGCGTGCAGGCGGTGAACCCCAACATCCGCGTCGGCGTCGCGGCGTCGTCGTACGACGCGTCCGACAGCACGCTGTACGCGTGGGCGGCGTCGCGCGCGTCGCCGGTGCACGTCGTGGGCTTCGAGGTCGCGCCGTCGTTCTCCGGCGGCACGGGCGTGGACGCGCGGCTGCGCGCGGCCGACCGCTGGATGCGCGCGCAGGAGCGCACGCGCGTGGGGGTGGGCGCGGCGGCCCGCGCGAAGCCGCACTGGGTGTTCGACGTGCACGCCTTCCCGGTCACGCACGGCGACGCGAGCCAGGAGCGCGCCGTGTGGCACACGCTCGCGTGGGCGACCGCGCACCCCGACGTCGACGGCGTGGTCGTCGGCGAGTCGGGCGACTACGCGCGGATGACGGGGCTGCGCGCCGCGTCGGGGCGCACGCGGCGCGTGGCGGCCGCGATCAGCCGGGCGTCGCGGGCGCTACGGGAGGCGGTCGTTCCATGACGCTGCGGACTGCGGGCTGCGGATCCTGTGGAACCCGCAGTCCGCCGTCCGCAGCCGCCGTTCAGGCGCCGGCCGCCTCGCCGGAGCCCAGGTTCTCCGTCGCCCGATCGATCCGCCGCACGTAGTCGCGCGCGCTCTCGTCGTCGGCGCGCGTCGGCAGCACCATGCGCGCGTCGTCGGGCTGGGTGCTGTCGGGCGAGTTGGTCATGCGGTCGCCGCCGAGCGCCGAGACGGCCGCCTCGAACCGCTCGACCGCCTCCACGACGGCGGCGAGGTCGAGCGCCGACTCCTCGCCGGTGACGCGGACGCCGCGCTGCCGGAGCTGCGCGTACGCCATGTCGGCGGCGTGGGCGCGCTCCTCGTCGCGGTGCGGGTTGAGCTCCTGCTGGCGCTCCTCGAACGGGGGGCGGGACATCGGCTGGGCCTCCGGATGGGGTGGACGTCTGGACGCCCCCTCCCCGTTCACATTCGGTGCCGGCAGGCGCGCCTCAGCCCGTCCCGCGGACGACGCCCTCCACGCGCCGCGCCGGATCGAACCAGTCGCGGGCCAGCGTCTGGATCGTCTCCGGCGTGACCGCGCGCACCCGCGCGTCATAGGTCTCGAGCTCGGAGAGCCCCTCGCCGGTGAGCCACGCGTCCACCAGCTCGCCCATCACCGCGCCGCCGCTCTGCCGCGCGATGGCGTGCGTGCCGAGCGCGTACGTCTGCGCGCGCTCCAGCTCCTCGGCGCTCACGGGCGCGTCGCGCAGTCGCTCGAACTCGGCCAGCAGGCCGGCGCGCGCCTCGTCCTCCTGCGTCGGCCCCGTCGCGATGTAGGCGCCGAACGTCCCCGCGAGCCGCCGCGGGCTCGCGAAGGCGTGCACCGTGTACGCGAGCGAGCGGCGGTCGCGCAGCTCGTCGAAGAAGCGGCCGCCCAACCCGCTCGCGATGCCCGCCAGCAGCTGCGCCGCGACGCGCGCGGGATCGGTGCGCGTCGGCCCCGGGAAGAGCAGCGCCAGCGCCGTCTGCTTCTTGGCGCGCGCGTCGTCGCGCCGCGCACCCTCGCGCCACGTGGGCGCGGGCAGCGGCGTCACCTCACGCGGCGCGAGCGCGCCGAACTCGCGCGCCACCAGCGCGGCCGCCTCCTCGGGCGCGAGATCGCCGACGACCGCGAGCACCGCGTCGCCCGACAGCGCGCGCGCGCGATGCCACGCGCGCAGCTGCGCCGCGTCGAGCGCGCGCAGGGATTCGTCCGTGCCGCCCACCGGGCGCCCGTACGGATGGCCGGCGTACGCGGCCTCGGAGGCGAGCCGCATCGGCCAGCGGTACATGTCGTCGCGCAGCAGCCGCAGCTCCTGCAGCGCGACGTCGCGCTCCGTGTCGACCGCCGCGTCGGGGAAGACGGGACGCTGCACCACGTCGGCCAGCAGCGACGCCGCATCGGCCGCGTGTGGCAGCGGCACCGCGATCCCCCAGCCGAACGTCTCCGATCCCACGCTCGCGCCCACGCTGCCGCCCAGCACCTCCGCCTCGGCCGCGATCTGCGCGGCGGTGCGGCGCTCGGTGCCCTTCACGCTGGTGTGCGCCATCAGCATCGTGAGGCCCGCGTCGGCATCGGCCTCCTCGCTGGCGCCGCCGCGCGCGTAGACGCCGAGGTTCACGATGCGCGCGCCCGGCTTGCGCGCGACCAGCACGGGGATCCCCTGCGCGGTGCGGAAGACGTGCACGCCCGCCTCGACGCGCTCCAGCGCGGGCGCGCCCGTGTGCACCGCGGGCGCCTGCGGCGCCGGTGCGGTGCCCGCGCCGACGGGCGCGGGCGCGTCGGCCGCCAGCAGCGCCGCGAACGCCGTCGCATCGGCCGCGATCGGCGCGCTGCCCTGCGGCCGGTACACGATCACGCCCGCGCGCTCGGGATCGAGCCAGCGGCGCGCGGCCTCGGTCACGTCGTCGGGCGTCGCGCGCTGCACGCGCGCGCGGTAGTCCTCGCCCAGCCGCCAGTCGCCGAGCGCCTCCCACTCGGCCAGCCAGCTCGCCTGGCCTTCCATCGTCTCGAGGCGGCGCAGCCAGCGCGACTCGGCGATGCGCTGCACGCGCGCCAGCTCGTGCGCGCCCACGCCCTGCTCGCGCAGCGCGCGCACCTCCGTCCACATCGCACGCGCCGCGTCGGGCAGGCGCGCGGGATCGCCCTCGGCGTGTACGACGAAGATGCCGAGCTCCGTCGGCGTGCTGTCGTACGCGCCGACGTGAGACGCCAGCGAGCGCTCGCGGACCGCGCGATAGAGCCGCGAGCCGCGGCCCGTGCCCAGCACCGCCGCGGCGAGGTCGAGGTGCGGCGTGTCGTCGTGGCGCGTGCCCGGCGTGCGCCACCCGAACGCGACCTGCGCCTGCTGCACGTCGCCCGACAGCTCGCGGTAGCGGAAGTCCGCGTGCGCGTCCTCCTGCGGGCCGCGGTCGGTGGGCACGGCGCCGTCCGGCAGCGCGCCGTAGCGCTCGCGCACGTGCGCCAGCGCGACGTCCGGATCCACGTCGCCGACGATCGACAGCACCGTCGCGCTGGGCCGGTAGTAGGTGCGATAGAAGCCCGCGACGTCGTCGCGCGTGAGGCGCCGCAGCCCCTCCTCCGTGCCGATGCGCCAGCGGCGCACGCGGTGCCGGTCGTGCAGCAGCGCGTACAGCGACTCCACCGTCACGGCGCCCGGGTTGTCGAGCTTCCGCTTCGCCTCCTGGATGATGACCTCGAGCTCCTTCGCCAGCTCGTCGGCGTCCACCAGCGAGTTCGCGTACGCGTCGGCCTGGATGTCGAGCCCCTCCACGAAGCCCGACGACGGCAGCACCGCGTAGTAGCTGGTGTGGTCGTAGATCGTGTGCGCGTTGAGGTAGCCGCCCTGCGCCTTGGTCTGCTTCGCGATCTCTCCGACGCCGCGCCGCGGCGTGCCCTTGAAGAACATGTGCTCCAGCACGTGCGCGACGCCCACCACGTCGTCCGTCTCGTCGAAGTAGCCGGCGCGCACGAACGTGTTGACCGCCACCACGGGCGCGGACGCGTCGCGCCGCACGAGCACGGTGAGGCCGTTGGGCAGCACCGTGCGGTGCACAGTCGCGGGGTCGATCAGGGGCGTGTCGGGAGGCGTCGGCATCGCGTGCGTCGGGAAGCGGAACGGGGACGTCCGACCGGAGGATGGTCGGACGTCCCCGTTCGGTGAAGGGCTCCGGCGCACCGTGCGTGCCGGAGCCGCTCGCCCGTCGGTCAGGTGAGGATCGAGCGGCGCCGGAGGACGGCGATCCCGGCCGCCACGCAGACGGCGCCGTAGCCCACGGCCCAGAGCATCGCGCGCAGCGGGTCGCCGTTGACCATGGGATCCACCAGCGGCCCGAGGCGCTCGATGGGCGGCAGCAGGTAGCGCAGCGCGCCCACCGCGCCCCAGCCGTCCACGCGCTCGCTGAGCTCGCGCAGCGGGATCACGCCCAGCGTGCCGATGAGCGCCAGGCCGCCGTCGAAGCGCACCAGCGTCGAGAGCAGGAAGGTGAGCCCGCCGACCGACGCGAACAGCGCCGTGGCGATCATCAGCACCTGCTCGACCGGCACCGCGCGGCCGAACACCGCGCCCGCCAGCAGCGCCACGACGAGCGCCAGCGCGAGCGTCCCGACGAACGCGATCCCGAGCTTCTGCAGGTAGTACGGGACGCGCGCGACGGGCTTCGCGAACAGGAAGCGCTGCAGCCCGCGCTCGCGCTCCGCCGACACGATGCCGTGCACCGTGAACACCGACGACAGCCCGGCGAACGCCGACATGAGCGCGAGCATCAGCCCCGTGAACGTCTCCGCCTCGGGCACGGGACGCACGATGCCGTCCGCGCCGCGGCGCATGCGCTCGCCCATCTGCGCGGCGTCGTAGTTGTCCCAGAAGAAGTAGATGCCCATCAGGCCCAGCGCGAGCAGCCACACCGCGCGCTGCTGCACGAAGTCGCGCACCTGGTACTTGAGGTAGCGGCGCAGCGGCGACTCGGCCGGCGGGATGTCGAGCGTCTCGTCGGTGGCGAGGAAGTCGTCGTCGTCCAGCGCGGGGCCGCCGGCGGTCTGCGGCACGAGCGCCGCGGCGGCCGTCAGCTCGTCGAGCAGGCGCGCGTGGCGCTCGCGGTCGGGGGCGGGCGCCGCCCCGTCGAAGGAGATCACAGCAGCACCTCGCCGATGGCGTCGTGGAAGACCTGCTCGAGCGCGCTCTGCGCGGGGGCGACGCCGACCAGGAGCACGCCGCGCTCGATGAGCGCCGCGATGCCGTGGTTCAGCGCCTCGAGCGTGGGGGCGCTCACCGCCCAGTCGCCGCGTCCGAGGTCCGTCGCCTCGGTGAACACCTCGCTCAGGCGGTCGGCGCCGCGCGCGACGGTCAGGCGGTAGAGCGTCTCGTGCGTGTGCGGCAGCACCTCGCCCACCTCGACGACGCGCGTCACGCGCCCGCGGTCGAGGATCGCGACGCGGTCGCAGAGGCGCTCCAGCTCCTCCAGGTTGTGCGACGCGACGAGGATCGCGCGGCCGGGGCGGCGCAGCTCCGCGAGGATGCCGCGGAAGCGGATCATCCAGAGCGGGTCGAGGCCGTGCGTGGGCTCGTCGAGGATCAGCACGCGCTCCTCGCGCAGCAGCGCCTGCGCGAGGCCGAGCCGCTGCTTGTTGCCCTTGGAGAGCTTGCGGAAGGGACGGTCGGCATACTCGTCGAGGCCGAGCCGCGTCATGACCTCCTGGACGCGCACCGCGAGCCGCGATTCGGGGACGCCGGCCAGCGTGCCGAAGCGGAGCAGCGCCTGCCGCACCGTCCAGCGCGGGTCGACGTCGACGAGCTCCGAGAGGTAGCCCACGCCGTGGCGCTCGATGTACTCGCGCACCGGGCGGTTGGCGATGCGCACCTCGCCGCGGCTGGGCGGGACGTAGCCCAGGAGGATGGAGATCAGCGTGCTCTTGCCGGCGCCATTGGGGCCGGCAATGCCGAGGACCTCGCCGGCGTGGACGTCGAGCGAGACGTCCTCGAGGGCGACGACGTCGGAGGCGAGGGGGCGCGTGTAGCGCTTGCCGACGCCGCGGAACTCGATGAGGGATGGCACGGACGGCGGTGCGGAGGCGACGGGGCGGACGCCGGATGCGGCGCCGCGCAGGCCCTACGGAGCGGGGGCCGGACGCGGTTTCGCGCCCGGCCCCCGCGGCTACCCCGCCCTCGCCGGCCCGTGCCGTCAGGCCCGCGTCACGGGCGTGGCGCGACGCCCTGCGGCGCGGGGTACTGCTGCGGCACCGCCCCCTGCGGATACGGCGCCGCCGGGTACGCCGCCGGCGGCAGCTGGCCGGGCATCTGCCCGGGCATCTGCCCGGGCGCCATCGGCATCGTCGGCGCCGCGTTGACGCACCCGGACCAGTCGCCCTGCCCGGCGCGCTGCGCGAAGCTCTGGGCGAGCTGCACGTTGCCCTGCCGGGTCAGCGCGCACGCCATCCACCCCTGCGCCACCCGGTCGGCGTTGTTCGCCTCGATCGCGCGCCGGAGGAAGTTGATGGCGAGGTCGGGGCGGTTCACCTGCAACTGGAGCTGCCCCATCTCGCGCAGCGCGATCGCGTTGGCCGGCTCGTTCTGGATCGCGCGCGTGACCTCGTTCGTGGCGCGCGGCAGGTCGCCGTCCTCGCGGGCCAGGCGCGCCAGCCACACCCGCGGCAGCGCGAGCTCCGGGTGGTCGTCGGCGGCCGCCTGGAACTCGCGCCGCGCGATGTCCTTCTGGCCTGCCTGGTACGCGACCACGCCGCGCTCCAGTGCGCGCGGGCTCTGCGACTCGCTCATCCACCAGTAGGCGCCGGCGAGGATCGCGGCCAGCGCGACGATCCCGACGACGAGCACCGACCGCGACGGCCGCCGGAACGGGGTGCGGCGGGCCACCGGGTCGAGCGGCACGTCCGGCGCCGGCGCGCCGAGCCCTGGCCCGGGCCGGGCGCCGACGGCCGCGGGCGGCAGCGGCGCGGGCGTTCCCGGTGCGGCACCGGGGGGCGGCAGCGGACCGACCGCGCGGTGCACCCCCGTCGGCGCGCCGATGCCGAGGCCGAGCGCCGCCTCCAGCGACTGGAAGCCGCTGCGGGCGGCGTCCACGTCGGCGTGGTCGGGGCGGTAGCCCTGCCGCGAGGCGCGGTCGCGCGCGGCCAGGAAGCCGAGGAGGTCGTGCGCGTGGCGGTAGTCGAGCAGGCCACGCTGGCGCACCTCGCCCACCAGCGCCTGTCCGCCCAGGCCCGAGCCGCCGAGCAGGGCGCGGAGCGAGGTCTCGACGGCGCCCCAGGCCTCGATCAGGTCGGCCGCGACCTCCTCGGGGTGGCGGGTCGGGTCCAGCCGGGTGATGAGCGGGCGGGCCGCGTCGAGCGCGGCCATGGCCGTGCGATGGTTCGGGGTCGTCATCGGTGGCCCATCAGTGCAAGGGGCCGACCACCGCCGGGGCGGGGTCGCTGGGGCGGCCGCGTACGTGGGTGCTCACGCGGCCGCACGCACGACCGGCCCCCGGCGGAGCGCCGGGAGCCGGTGTGAGGCGGAATGAAGCGTCCGTCGGACGGAACGCGTCCGTCCCCGTCAGCGGACGATGCGAAGCAGCCCGGCGTCCGCGCTGCCGCGGATGAACGACTCGGCGTCCCCCGCCGAGATGCGCACCCCCGTCTTGCCGTACTGCCGCCGCGCGACCGCCGACATGAAGTCGGAGACCGGGCGTCCGGCGAACTCCTCGCTCGCGTCGCGCAGGAGGCCGACGATCTCCTCCCACGTGCCGTCCACCATGGCACCCTCGCTGGTGACCACGCGGTGGCGGCCCGTGTCCATGCGCGCCGGCGGCACCTGCGGCTCGTCCGTCCGTTCCGTCGGCGGGACCGCCTCGGCCGCGAACAGCTCCAGCTGCGCCACGTCGTCGTCGCCGTTCTCCAGCTCCGCCAGCAGGTCGTCGATCGCGTCGGGCTCGCCCGCCAGCTCGGTCAGGCGCGCCTCCCACGGCTTCAGCTCGACGTCGTCGTCGGCCAGCCGGTACACCGACTTCTTGAGCTCCAGCAGTCGCCAGATCCCGAGCTCGTCCCAGTGGTCCTCGGGCGTCGAGCGGTCCAGGTGGTAGAGGGCGCTCTCGAACTCCCCGCGGTCGTAGAGCAGGTTGCCGAGGTAGATGCGGGCCTCGACGTGCTCGCCGTCGAGCTGCAGCGCGCGCCGGAGCGCGGCGGCCGAGCCCTCGTCGTCGCCCAGCCGGTGCAGCGCGTAGCCGACGCAGGCGACCGCCTCGGCGTTGTCGGGGGCTTCCTGGACGGCGACCTCGAAGTACGAGCGCGCCTCCTCGATCAGCCCCTCGCGGAAGAGCGCGCGGCCGATCTGGAGCATGAGCTCGATGTCGTCCTGGTAGCCCAGGGTGAGCGTCTGCTGGAACGCGCGGAGCGCGGCGTCCTGCTGCCCGAACTTGAGCAGCACCTCGCCGAGGCCCGCCAGGGCGTCCTCGTGCTCGGCGTCGAGGACGAGCGCCTCGTCGAACGCCCGACGCGCCCACGCGTACTCCTCGCGCGCCAGGCGCGCGTAGCCCAGCCCCACGTGCAACTCCACCGCGTGCGGGTAGAGTGAGAGCCCCTCGCGGAGGACGTCGAGCGCCTCGTCGTACTTGCCCTCGTTGTAGAGGGCATGCGCGCGCTCGTCGTACTCCTCGGAGCTCAGGAAGGGGTTGGTCATGCTGTGGGTCCTCCGCCTGATCTGGTCTGCCTATAGTACAGCCCGGACGCGGATGAGTTCAATGTCGGGAACGTAAAGCGCACCTTTTGCGCCCCGGCGGGGGCGCTCAGCCGGCCAGCGCCACGGCCACCTCCCCGGCGAGGCGGGCGTTCGCCTCCAGCAGCGCCAGGTTGGCGACGAGCGAGCGGCCGCCGGTGGCCCGCTCGACGGCGGCGAGGAGGAAAGGGGTGACGCCCGGGCCGGCGACGCCCTGCCGCGCCGCGTCGGCGAGGGCATGGGCGACCGCGCCGTCCACCAGCTCGCGCGGGAGCGCCGTGTCGGCCGGCGGCGGCTGGACGACCAGCACCGTCTCGCGGCGGCCAAGGGCGCGGTGGTGCCGCCAGAGCGCGGCCAGCTCCTGGGGCGTGTCCGCGCGGTGCGGGAGGCGCAGCCCCGTGTCGACAGTGAAGAAGCCGGGGAGCGTGTCGGTGCGGTAGCCGACGATGGGGACACCCAGAGTCTCCAGCCGCTCCAGCGTCGCCGGAAGGTCGAGGATCGACTTGGCGCCCGCGCAGACGCAGAGCATCGGGGAGCGCGCCATCTCCAGCAGGTCGGCCGACTCGTCCCGGACCCACGAGGTGGGCGCGGAGCCCGGCGCCTCGCGGTGCACGCCGCCGATGCCGCCGGTGGCGAACACCTCGACGCCCGCCATCGCGCCGATCGCGAGCGACGCGGCGACCGTGGTCGCGCCGTCGTGGCCGCGCAGCATCGCGGGGGCGAGGTCGCGCGCCGAGACCTTGCGGACGCCCTCGCGGGCGAGGAAGCGCTCCAGCTCCGCGGGCTCGAGGCCGAGCGTGGGCACGCCGTGGACGACGGCGGTGACCGCGGGCACCGCCCCCGCGCGCTCGACGGCGCCGGTCATCCGGTCGGCGGCGTCGCGGTTGGCGGGGATCGGGAGGCCCTGGGCGAGCACCGAGCTCTCGAGGGCGACGATCGGGCGCCCGGCGTCGCGGGCGGCGCGGATGGCGGCGGTGAGGCGGAGCGGCGACGGGTCGGACATGCCCGATCGTAGCGCCTCCGCCCCTCGCGGGTCTAGGGCGCGCGCGACGGGCGGGCCGTGCTGTCGGCCGGCGCGGGGCGCCGGGCGTCCTGCGACGGGCGCGCCGGGGTGCGGCGCGGGGGCGTGGCCGGACGCGTCGCGGGCGCGACGGCCGGCGGCGCGGGATCGACGCGCGGGACGGGCGTGACGACCGCCGGCGCGGGGCGCGGCGCGCGCGCCAGCGCGGGAGCGGCGGAGTCGACCCAGGCCTGGATGTCGAGCTTCTGGATGATGGCCGCGGTGTCCGCGCGGAAGGGCTTCGGGCGGTTCGGGTCCGCGCTGTCGGCGGCGGCGGCCGCGGCGACGGCCGCGGGCACGGGGCGCGGCGGCGGCACCGGGACGCCGACCAGCTGCGCGTGCGCGGCGCCAGGCACGGCGAGCAGCGTGACGGCGGCCAGCGCCGCGGAGGCGAGAGTGACGGAAGCAGGCACGCCCCCCGCAGGCGCAGGGGGCGTGCCGGACGTGCAGGCGCGACCGGTCAGGACTGCGGCGCGCGAGGCCGCTTCGGCCAGGCGTCCGTGATCACCTTCCCCAGCCGCGCCATCAGCAGCTGCGGCTCGGTGTCGAGCACCCAGCGCGTGTCCCGGTTCTCCTTGGTGAGCACGCAGGCGACGACGCGCGACTGCAGCTCCCACAGCGCGCACTCGGTGCGCACCTGGTCGGTGGCGCCGGTCTTGTTGGCGGCGCGCACGCCCTCGACGTAGCGCTGCAGCAGCGCGTCGTCCTCGTTCTGGAACATGATGGCGAGCATCGCCGAGTCGGCGGCGGGGCTGACCGCCGTGCCGCGCGCGAGCCGCGCGTAGAGCGCCGCCATCTCGTCGGGCGTCGTCACGCCCAGGCCGTACTTCACCGAGCTGTCCATCGCCACGCTGGTGAAGCGCTGGAACACCTTGGCGTGGACCTTCGTGTGCGGCAGGCCGAGCGCCTCCATCTTCTCCCAGACGCGGCGCAGCGCGACGCGGTCGAGGAGCAGGTTGGTGGCGGTGTTGTCGCTGATCGTGATCATGTACCGCGCGGCGTCGGCGACGCGGATGGTGACGCCGGGCCGCAGGTGCTGCAGCTGCCCGGACCCGGGCACCTGGTCGATCTTCAGCATCGTGATCGGGTCGTCGAGCGCGATCATCTTCTTCTCGACGAGATCGAACAGCGTGACGAGGATCGGGACCTTGATCAGGCTCGCCGTGGGGAAGGTCTCGCCGCCGCGGTACGACAGCCGCTCGCCGGTGTCGAGGTTGTGCACGGCGTAGCCGACGACGCCCTGCTTCGCGCCCTCGTACGCGGTGACCAGCGAGTCGATGGCGCGGCGCAGCGCGACCGTGTCGGTGCGCACGGCCGCGGCGCGGGCGGGGGCGGTCGCGGGGACGGCCTTCGTGACGGGCGTCTGCGCCCGGGCGCAGGCGGCGGTGCCCGAGAGCAGCAGTCCCGCGCTGGCCACGGCCGCGAGGTGCCGGAACGCGACGCCGGCCCGCCCGAAGGCGGGCCGGCTGGCCGTGCGAGTCGTGCGCCCGATCACGCGACGGAGGGCGCGCGTGATCACTCCGCGGCGTCCGGGAAGTCGTCGGACTTCTTGGTGTCGACGAGCTCGCGGTCGTGCGAGGTCGGGTCGTACATCGCCAGCAGCTTGATGGTCTCGCCCGGGTAGGCGTCGAACTCCTTGCCCGTGCCCTTGTAGACCTTGATCTCGTGCCCGTCCTCGAAGCGCATGATGACGAGGGGGTACTCGCTGTTGACGTACTGCTTGCGGATGCGCTTGGGCGCGGTGCTCATGGCCAGACTCGGAAGTGGAAGGGAGTTTCCCGCGAAGCGGGAGCGGTCCATCAGGTCACCACCGCCCGCCGTCCCGCGTGCCGCTGCCAGGCGCCGGTCGCGAGGATCTCGTCGATCGCGGCCACGGCCGCCTCGAGCTCCTCGTCCGACGTGTAGAAGTGCGGGGCGACGCGGATGCCCGCGCCGGGGCGATAATCGATGACAATGTCGCGTGCGATCAGCTCCTGCGCCACCTCGTAGCCCTGCGGCACGTCGAAGGCGACCGTGCCCCCGCGCCGGGCCGGGTCGCGCGGCGCGTGCACCGGGTAGCCGCGCGCGTCGGCGAGCGCGATCAGCCGCGCGGTCTGCCGCTCGCTCTTGGCCCGCACTTCGGCGATCCCCGCCGCGTGCACGAGGCGCGGCCCCTCGAGCGCGGCATAGAGGGCGGGCACGCTGGGCGTCCCCGACAGCCAGCGCCAGGCGCCCGCGGCGTGCGACATGGCGTCCTCGAAGGCGAAGGGGCGCTCGTGCGCCTGCCAGCCGGTGAGCGCCGGCCGCACGGGCGCGCCGGCCCGCGCCTCGACGTCGGGCGCCGCGTACAGGAAGCAGCCGCCCGGCCCGCCGCACAGCCACTTGAGCACCCCGCCCGCCAGGAAGTCGCAGCCGAGCGCCCGCACGTCCACCGGCAGCACGCCGACCGAGTGGTAGGCGTCGAGCATCACCAGCGCGCCGGCGTCGTGCGCGTGCCGGACGACGCGCGCGGCATCCATGACGTACGCCGACCGGAAGAGCACGTGCGAGATGGCGACGAGTCGCGTGCGGTCGTCGATCGCGGCGCACAGCGCGTCCTCGTCCACCGACAGCCCGTCCTCGGCTGCCGGCACGACGACCACGCGCGCGCCCATCCGCGCCGCCATCCCCTCCACGGCGTAGCGCACCGACGGGAAGTCGAGCGCGGTCATGACGACGGTGTCGCGCCCGCCCGAGAAGTCGAGCGCCGAGAGCACGGCCGCGTGCGCGACGGAGACGTTGGCGACCATCGCGATCTCGTTGGGCGCGGCGCCGACGAGCGGCGCGATCACGTCGCCCACGCGCACGGGCAGCTCCCACCACGCGTCGGCCCACGCGCGCACGCCGCGCGTCGCCCACACCTCCGCGTACTCGGCCAGCCGGTCGGCCGTCGCGCGCGGCATGGCGCCGAGCGAGTTCGAGACGAGGTAGGTGGAGCGGTCGAGGATGGGGAACTCGGACCGGAACGTCAGCAGCGAATCCATCGGAGGACGATGAAGCGGGGGACGATGAAGCGGAGGACGATGAAGCGTGAAACGGTGAAGCGGCGATGGGCGGAGTCGCCTCAGGCGCGAGGCTGCGCCGTCTCGTATCGCGCCCTTTCGTCCTCCGCTTCACCGCTCTCCGCTCCTCCGTGCGGAACGCGCCGCCCTTTCGTGAGGAAGTACGCGGGCACGGACAGCACGAGCACGACGGCGAGCGCGATCCACTCGTTCATCGTGAGCCCCGTCATCAGCCAGCCGATGACGAGCAGCGCGAGCGCGGGCGCGACGCTGCCGAAGGGGGTCCGGAACGGCACGCCGCCGGCCTGCCGCACGTCCTTGCGGCGCAGCTGCCAGGCGCCCGCGCAGCACGCGGCGTAGGCCAGCAGCGCGGCGCCGTTGGCGACGAGCGCCAGCCGCTCGAAGCCGCCGCTGAGCGCGAGCGCCGCGGTGAGCACCGCCTGCGCGACGATCGCGACGTGCGGCGTCTTGTAGCGCGGGTGCACGGCCGCGAAGACGCGCGGCAGGAAGCCGTCGCGGCCGAACGCGTACAGGATGCGCGGCACGCCGAGCGTCATGCCGCTGACGTAGCCGAACATCGAGATCGCGGAGCCGACGAGGATCAGCCTGCGCCCCCACTCGCCGAGCGCGATGCCGGCGGCGTCGGCGAGCGGCGTCTTCGCGGCGGCCAGCGCGGGCCCGAGGATCCCCTGCGCCACGACGTGCACCGCGATGTAGACCACCGTCACCGCGAGCATCGCGAGGAAGAGCGCGCGCGGCACGGTGCGCGACGGCTCGCGCACCTCGCCGCTGGGGACCAGCGCCGCCTCGACGCCGAGGAAGGCGAAGATGAGGAAGGCCGAGCCCCGCGCCATCGCGTCGGTGCTCGGCGTCTGCGTCATGGCGAGGTTCGCGCCGTTGACCGCCAGCGCCCCGAGCGCGACGAAGACCGCCAGCGGCAGCAGCTTCGCGATCGTCATCGCGGCATTGAACCGGCTCGCGCCGCGCACGCCGAGGACGTTCAGCCCCGCGAGGAGCGCCAGCGCCACCAGCATCGCGATCGCGCGTCCCGCGCCGGCGCCGATCGCCGGCACGAGCGCCACCAGCGAGTCGGCGAAGAAGGTCGAGACGGCGGCCAGCGCGGCGCTCATGCTCGCCCAGAGCATCACGCCGGTGAGGAAGCCGAGGAACGGGCCGAACGCGATCTCGACGTACGCGTACAGGCCGCCCGTCAGCGAGACGCGACTCCCCGCCTCGGCGAAGCAGACGACGATCAGGCCCATCGCGATCGCGCAGACGACGTACGCGAGCGGGGCGGCGGGGCCGAGGGCGTCGGCGGCGCCGGCGGGGAGGCGGAAGATGCCGCCGCCGATGGTCACGTTCACGATGCCGGCGGCCAGCCCCCACGTGCCGAGGGCGCGCACGAGGGACGCGTCGCGGTGGCGCGCGGGCGCCGGGCCGCTGGAGGGAGAGGTCGTCATGGCGCTAATGTACGCTGGGAACCACCGGCGCACCGTGCACTGGCGCGCTTCTTTCGTACTGCAGGGGTGTAGGACACGGTGACCACGCAGGCCCTGGAGGCGTCTGCAGGTCATCAGGATGCGATCGGCCGACATGGAAGGTCGTGTGGAACGTCGCGTGCCCCCGGCAGCGCGACCCGTGCGTGCACGTGCCCGCGTGGCGGGAGGACACCGATGCCTGGAGACCCCCAAGACCGCGCGCAAACCCCCGCCACCCGGCGATCGCCGCGCGTCGTCGCGCGCCAGGCGCCGCGCATCGCGCTGGTGCTGGGTGGCGGGGGCCTGAAGGGATTCGCGCACATCGGCGTGCTGCGCGCGCTGCGCGAGCGCGGCATCCGCCCCTCGCTCGTCGCCGGCTCCAGCATCGGCGCGCTGCTCGGCGCCGCGTACGCGGCGGGGCTGCACGAGGACGAGATGGCGCGGCGTGCCGTCGCGCTCAAGCGCCGCGACCTGTTCCGCATCAACCACTACGGCATGCTGGTCGAGCGCATGCGCGCCGCGTCGCTGTACATGGCGGAGCCGCTGCGCGAGCTCGTCGAGCAGGTGGTGCCCGACGGCGACTTCGACACGCTGGAGCTGCCGCTGCTGGTCAACACCGTGGACGTCGCGCGCGGCACCCAGGTCGTGTGGGGGCTCAACGGGCTGCGCGACGTGCCGGTGCGCGACGCGGTGTACGCGTCGTGCGCGCTGCCCGGCTTCTTCCCGCCCGGACGCGTCGACGGGCGCGTGTGCGTCGACGGCGGCACGGTCGACAACCTCCCCGTCTCCATCGCCGCGCGGAACCGCGTCGCGCCGCCGGTGGACGCGATCATCGCGGTGGACGTCGGCAACGCCGACCTGACGCACGACACGACGATCCACGCGCAGGGCTTCGCGTCGATCTTCATGCGCTCCGCGAGCGTGATGATGCAGGCGCTGCAGGTGCCGCCGCTGAGCCACTGGAACGGCCCGCCGATGCTGCTCGTGCGGCCGCGTGTTAGCCACATCGGGTGGTTCGTCTTCGGCCACGCGCAGGAGCTGATCGACGAGGGCTACCGCGCCGCGTGCGAGGCGCTGCGCGGGCTCGACGAGCTGTTCACGGCGCCCGGCGGGATCTTCCCGCGGCGCACGGTGCGCCTGTCGGTGGACCACGAGAAGTGCACCGCGTGCGGGCTGTGCGTCGCCCTCGCGCCGCACGTGATGGGGCAGCAGGCGGACGGCACGGCCTATCCGCTGAGCCGGGAGCTGTCGTGGTCCCCGGCCGACGGCAACTTCGTGCGCATCTGCCCCACGCACGCGATCACCGTCGAGACGGTGGGCCGGGTGAGCGCGCCGTCGCCGATCCTCGCCACGCCGGTCGTGCTGCCGCCGGCGACGCTCCCCGCGTCGGCGACGCCCGGGCTCGCGCCGCTGGTCCCGGTCGTGCCGCTGGCGCCGGCGATGGAGCAGGTGGTCCCCGGTGGCGAGGACGGGCTGCTGGAGACGCCGCCGGCAGCCTGACCGCTCGCACGCGACGACGACGGGGGGCGGCGTCCGTGGACGCCGCCCCCCGTCTCTCACATGCACTGCGTCGGATCACCCGAGGCGGCGGCGCCTCACGAGCGCGCCGAGCGCCAGGCCGGAGGCCACGAGCAGCACGGTCGCCGGCTCGGGGACGACGGCCGCCGCCGTCGGATTGCCATAGAGGAAATCGTCCATCACGACGACGTCTGTCGAGCCGCCGTCGTTCGGACCGAGTCCCGTGGTGCCCGCGATGATGCGCACGCGGCTCACGATTGCGTCGTCCCAAGAGACCCCGAGGAAGGAGAACGTCTGACTTCCCACGAGGCCGGGAACGGCGAACACGCCGAGTGAGTTGCCGGTGAGCCCGAAGTACTCAATGGACGTCCCCGACATGTCCACGTCCACGAAGATCGCCCCGAAGCCGCGGGTGAGCGCCGGCGTGTCGGTCCCCGCCAGGAAGAACTGTACGTCGACGATGTTGCTGCCGACGGCGGTGAACAGGCGCTCAGGCGAAAAGGCGGCGAACGTCGCCCCGTAGGTGGGGTTGATCTCGCCAAATGCGATCGGCGTGGCCGTCGGGTTGACCGCGTCCGCGCTCACCCTGAAACCCGAGCCGGGCGTCGAGAAGATGGCGCCTCGGGGCGAGTTCACATTGAAGAAGTTCGCCGGCAGGTTATTGGGCGAGGCGAACTGGTCGGGCACTGCATCCCAGTTGATCTCGCGACGCGCGCCGGTGCCGTCGGAGAACAGGCCGGCGGCTCCCGGGACATTGCCGCCGCCGAGGTCGACGCGGAACTGGTCGCGCGCGGCCGTGATGTCGGCGGCAGTGGGGCCGGCCGCGGATCGGACGACCTGCGCGGATGCGGCGACGGGGACGAGAGCGAGCAGCGCGAGGGCGCGACGAACGGATCGCATGACGCCTCCTGTGACTGAGTGGTGGGCCAGCCGCAGCGCCCCAACATGCGAACGACCATCCGTTCACGAAAGCGGCCGGGACGGCGATGCGGCGCGGCCTGCATCTTTCCTCATCCCCGACGGTTCCGTGGTGCCCACCCCTCGCCGAGGTGTCGAATGTCCGTGCGCTCGCTCGTCCTTGCCCTGCTCGTCACCGCCGCGCCCGCGGCCGCCCAGGAGCTGACCACGCCCGCCGTGCCCGCACCCGCCGCGGCCGCGCCGCAGTCCGAGACGCCGCCCGCGCCCGGCCCCACCCGCGAAGGCGCCCGCGCCGGCGTCGCCACCGCGCCCATGCACGCCGCCCGCGCGGCGCAGCAGGGCGAGCGGGAGCGCGCGCCGCGCAACCGCCCCGGCTTCGGCCAGCCCGAGGCGCTGATGATCGTCGGCGGCGCCGCGGTCGTCATCGGCCTGATCGTCGGCGACGACGCCGGCGGGATCCTCGCCTTCGGCGGCGCCGTGACGGGGCTGGTGGGGCTCTACCAGTACCTGCGCTGAGCGCTCACGACTCCGTCAGCGCCGCCGCGGCCAGCCGCTCGTAGGCGTCCACGGCGGCGCGCAGCTCGGCCACGTCCACGTGCTCGTCGTCGGTGTGCGCGACGTGGATGGAGCCCGGCCCGAACAGGTACGGCCGCCCCCAGCGCGTGAGCACGGGGATGTCGGTCGCGTAGGCGACGACGTCGGTGCGGAAGCCGGGCGCGGTCCCGAGGTGCACCGGAGGCACGGTGATCCCCCACGTGATCGTCGCGCGGTCGCCGACCCAGGCCTCGAGCACCGCGCGCAGCGTCTCCGCCGGCGTCACCAGCCGCGCCATGCAGCGCGCCTCGGCCAGCGGCGGGACGACGTTGTCGGCGACGCCGCCCGTGACGGAGCCGACGTTGATCGTCGTCGCGCCGAGTATAGGGTCCGTCGGCAGCGCGAGGGTCTCCAGCTCCACCAGCAGGCGCGCCAGCTTCGCGATCGCGCTCTCGCCCAGCTGCGGATAGGCGGAGTGGCAGGCGCGCCCGGTGGCGCGCAGCGTGAAGCGGAGCGCGCCCTTGGTGCCCACGCCCAGCACGCTCTCCGTCGGCTCGCCGTTGATCAGCGCGCGGCACGCGGGCGCGAGGCGCGGCTGCGCGTCGTTCGCCGCGTGCGCACCGTCGTGCGCGGTCTCCTCGCCCACCACGAACAGCAGCCCCACCGGCACGGCGCGCGCGCGCAGCCGCTCGGCCGCGCACACCATCGCGGCGGCGATCCCCTTCGCGTCGCACGCCCCGCGCCCGTACAGGCGGCCGTCGTGCAGCCGCGGCGGGATGAACGGCGGCACCGTGTCGAGGTGCGTCGAGAGCACGACCTCCGCGGGACGCTCGCCCTCGGCGAACAGGTCGTCGCGGCCGGGACCGACGGGGATGCGCGTCACGCGCCAGCCGCGCGCGGCGAGCACCTGCGCCATGCGATCGATCGCCGGCGCCTCGCGCCCACTGGTGGAGTCGGCGGCCATGAGGTGCGCCGCGAGCGCGACGGGATCGAGCGGGGCAGCAGGGTCGAACGCGGGCAGCGACATGAGCGGGGAGCGTCGAGCGGTGAGCGGCGAGCGTCGAGGGCGGCTCGGACGAAGCCGAAGGAACGCCGGGAACGGCCCGCCACGCCAGTGGCCGCCGGCAGGACGCCGCGGCACGCTCGACGCTCACCGCTCGACGCTCGTGCTAGATTGCCCCCCAGCCTGCGCGGCCTCCCGCTCACCCGCGCAGCGGCTCCACTCCGAACCTCGCGCCCCCGCCGCGGCCGCGGGCCCCGCCGGGCGCGATCACCGAGCCAATGCAATGACGCACCCCAACTCCTTCGGCAGCCGGGCGACGCTGTCGGTCGGCGGGAAGTCGTACGCCTACTTCCGCCTCGACGCGCTGCGCGAGCTGTCGGGCGGGAACGTCGACCGCCTCCCGTTCTCGCTGAAGGTCCTGCTGGAGAACCTGCTGCGTGGCGAGGACGGCGCCTTCGTGAAGAAGGCGGACGTCGAGGCGCTCGCGAAGTGGGACGTGACGGCCGCCGCCGAGAAGGAGGTGGCCTACCGCCCCGCACGCGTGCTGCTGCAGGACTTCACCGGCGTCCCCTGCGTCGTCGACCTCGCGGCGATGCGCGACGCGATCACGGCGCTCGGCGGCGACCCGCAGCGCATCAACCCACTGCAGCCGGTCGACCTCGTGATCGACCACTCGGTGCAGGCCGACGAGTACGGCACCGCCGAGGCGTTCCTGCAGAACGTGTCGTTCGAGTACGAGCGCAACCAGGAGCGCTACCGCTTCCTGCGCTGGGGCCAGGACGCGTTCACGAACTTCAGCGCGGTGCCGCCGGGCACGGGCATCTGCCACCAGGTGAACCTCGAGTACCTGGCGCGCGTCGTCTTCACGCGCGACGACAACGGCGAGACGCTCGCCTACCCCGACTCGCTCGTCGGCACCGACTCGCACACGACGATGGTGAACGGCCTCGGCGTGTTCGGCTGGGGCGTCGGCGGCATCGAGGCGGAGGCGGCGATGCTCGGCCAGCCAACGTCGATGCTCGTGCCCGAGGTGGTGGGCTTCAAGCTCACCGGCCGCCTCCCCGTCGGCGCGACGGCGACGGACCTCGTGCTGACGTGCACCGAGATGCTCCGCAAGAAGAAGGTCGTCGGCAAGTTCGTCGAGTACTACGGCCCCGGTCTCGGCGGCCTGTCGCTCGCGGACCGCGCGACGATCGCCAACATGGCGCCGGAGTACGGGGCCACGATGGGCTTCTTCCCGGTCGACGAGGAGACGCTGAAGTACCTGCGCCTCACCGGCCGCAGCGAGGAGCAGATCGCGCTCGTGGAGGCGTACACGAAGGCGCAGGGCCTCTTCCGCACCGACGAGACGCCGGACCCGGTGTACACCGACACGCTGGAGCTCGACCTGTCGACGGTCGTGCCGTCGCTCGCCGGCCCGCGCCGCCCGCAGGACCGCATCCCGCTGCGCGAGAGCAAGCAGACCTTCCAGCTGCACCTCGAGGAGACGCTGGCGAAGGCGGGCACGGTCGCGGCGAAGGCCGAGCTCGCGAACACGCACAAGGTCAGCGCGTCCCCGGAGCTGCACCCGGGCGTCGTCGCCACCGCGGTCGAGGAGCAGGAGCCGGAGGGGGTGGAGGTCGAGTACAACGGGCAGAAGTTCGTGCTGAAGCACGGCGCCGTCGTCATCGCCGCCATCACGAGCTGCACCAACACGTCCAACCCGAGCGTCATGCTCGGCGCCGGCCTGCTGGCGCGCAACGCGCGCCGGAAGGGGCTCGCCGCCAAGCCGTGGGTGAAGACGACGCTGTCGCCGGGCTCGCGCGTGGTGACGGACTACTACGAGAAGGCCGGCGTGATGGAGGACCTCGACGCGATCGGGTTCTACCTCGCGGGCTACGGCTGCATGACGTGCATCGGCAACTCGGGCCCGCTCCCGGAGCCGATCGCCCACGCGGTGGAAAAGGGAAAGCTTGTTGTAAGCGCGGTGCTCTCGGGCAACCGGAACTTCGAGGGCCGCGTCAACCCGCACACGCGCTTCAACTACCTCGCGAGCCCGATGCTCGTGGTGGCGTACGCGCTCGCGGGCCGCATGGACATCGACCTCGAGCGCGAGCCGCTCGGCGTCGGCGCGGACGGGCCGGTGTTCCTGCGCGACATCTGGCCGTCGCCGCAGGAGATCGAGGACACGATCCTGCAGAGCGTGAAGGGCGAGATGTTCGCCAAGCAGTACGCGAACGTCTTCGAGGGCGACGAGCAGTGGCGTGCGCTCGACGTGCCGAAGGGCGCGACCTACGCGTGGGACCCGAAGTCCACCTACGTCGCCAACCCGCCGTACTTCGAGGGGATGACGATGGAGGCGCCGGGCGTGAAGCCCATCACGGGCGCGCGCGTGCTCGGCATGTTCGGCGACTCGATCACCACGGACCACATCTCGCCGGCCGGCAACATCGCGGCCGCGAGCCCCGCGGGTAAGTGGCTGATCGCGCACGGCGTGACGACGCGCGAGTTCAACTCGTACGGCGCGCGCCGCGGCCACCACGAGGTGATGATGCGCGGCACGTTCGCCAACATCCGCCTGCGCAACGAGCTGGTGCCGGGCACCGAGGGCGGCGTGACGACGACGCAGCCGGGCGGCAACCCGGTGTCGATCTTCGACGCGGCGATGCAGTACCAGCAGGAGGGCACGCCGCTCGTCATCATCGCCGGCAAGGAGTACGGCACGGGCTCCAGCCGCGACTGGGCGGCGAAGGGCACGGTGCTGCTCGGCGTGCGCGCCGTGATCGCCGAGAGCTTCGAGCGCATCCACCGCTCCAACCTGGTGGGGATGGGCGTGCTGCCGTGCGAGTTCACGAACGGCGACACGCGCCAGTCGCTCGCGCTCACCGGCTTCGAGACGTTCGAGGTCGAGGGGCTGAGCGAGGCGACGCTGCGCCCGCGCGCGCGGCTGACCGTCAAGGCCACGGCCCCGGACGGCAGCGAGAAGCGGTTCGAGGTGCTGGCGCGCATCGACACCCCCGAGGAGCTGAGCTACTACAAGCACGGCGGGATCCTGCCGTACGTGCTGCGCTCGCTGGTGGGCGGCAAGAAGTCGTAAGCGATCGCGGTCGTCCGCGACTCGTCGTTCGTGTGCAGCGCCCGCCCGTCCTCGCGACGGGCGGGCGCTGCGTCGTTCGGCGATCCACCTGCTTGGCCGCTGCACGATCGGGTCAGCGCGCGTGCGTCCATCTTCGCGCCGCTGGCGGTGGGCGAGGGGGCGTCGCCGGCTCGGAATTCGGCGGGTCGGAGCCACGACGCCGCTTCGCGGCTCGCGTCTCCTCAGCCGCCGATTTCAGGTCGCTCGGCTCTACCCCCTCACCCACCGCTCGCCCTGCACCCCCGCAACGCACACGCATGCCCGGGGCGAAGCGTGGTGGGGCGGATCGCCGAGCGATTCCCGAGCGTAGCGAGGGATCTTTGTGGATGAGGAGACGCGCTGCGCGCAGCGCGAGCGCGGCTCCGACCCGCGGAATACCGAGCCGGCGGGCCGCCCCACCACGCGCCGCCACACACGGAGTCCCGCCCGCGTGCAGTAGCCGAAGAAGGCGGACGCTGAAGCGCGAGGCCAGCGCCGGCGACCTACTTCGCGCGCCGCAATTTCGCGGGCACGATGGGGGCGCGGCGCAGCCGCACCTCCTCGACCGCGTGCTCGGCGCCCTTGCGCAGGATCACCGAGGCGCGCTCGCGCGTGCCTTCGATGTTCTGCTTCAGGTTCAGCCAGTTGATGTCGCGCCAGATGCGCTGCGCGGTCTCGATCGCCTCGGGCTCCGACAGCGCCGCGTAGCGGTGGAAGTACGAGGCCGGGTCGCGGAACGCCGTGTCGCGCAGGCTCAGGAAGCGGCGCACGTACCACTGCTCCAGCGCCGCCTCGTCGGCGTCGACGTAGATCGAGAAGTCGATGAAGTCCGACACCATCAGCCGCGGGCGGCCGTCCGCCTCGTCACGCGCCGCGGCGGTGGGCGCCTGCAGCACGTTGATCCCCTCGAGGATCAGCACGTCCGGGCGGCGCACCGTCTTCCGCTCGTCGGGGACGATGTCGTAGACGAGGTGCGAGTAGACCGGCGCCTCGACCGTCGGCTTGCCCGCCTTCAGGTCCGTGAGGAAGCGCAGCAGCCGCGCGACGTCGTAGCTCTCCGGGAAGCCCTTCCGGTGCATCAGCCCGCGCGCCTCGAGCACCGCGTTCGGATGCAGGAAGCCGTCGGTCGTCACCAGCTCGACCTTCGGATGCGACGGCCAGCGCGCCAGCAGCGCGCGCAGCACGCGCGCCGTCGTGCTCTTCCCCGCCGCCACGCTGCCGGCGATCGCCACCACGAACGGCGGCGGCTGCGAGGGGCGGCCGAGGAAGCGGTCGGTGACCTGCAGGAGGTCGCGCGCGGCCTCGACGTGCAGGTTGATGAGCCGCGACAGCGGGAGGTAGATCTCCGCCACCTCGTCCACCGGCATCGGCTCGTTCACGCCGCGCAGCCGCCGCAGCTCGTCCTCGTCCAGCAGGAGCGGCGTGTTCGCGCGCAGCGTGGCCCACTGCGCGCGGGTGAAGCTCATGTACGACGGCGACGACGACGGCTCGACCGCGGCCAGGGGGCCGGGCGTCGGCCGCCCGGACGGCGGGGCGGAAGGCATGGTGCCGGAAGCTAACCGCCCGCGCCGACCGCTCGGAACGGACCGCCTGGAACGGACGAGGGGCGGGAGCCCGTCGGCCCCCGCCCCCCGCCCTTCGGCAAGTCACCGCCGAGAACGGTCTCAGAACGGCAGCTTGCCCTGGTTGTTGCCGATCACCGCGCCCAGGCCCGCGCCGGCCACGGCGCCGATCAGGCCGCCCTTGAGCCGGTCGCTCTTGCCGCTGGTCGCGACGCCGATCGCCGCGCCCGCCACCGAGCCGATGATCGCGCCGTTGGTGCGGCCCTTCGCGCGCTGGCGCTTCCGCTCCGCCGCGCCCGCGTCGTAGGTGCCCGCCGACGAGTACGTGCCGCTGCCGCCGCTGCTGCGCGCGGTGCTGGCCGTCCGGGTGCGGTAGACCACGCGCTCACGGACGGGCGCCGGGGCCGGGGCCGCCGCGTAGTAGCCCTGCTGGGCATAGCCCGCCTGCACGGGCTGCAGGCCGTACGGCGTCTGGACGTATCCGCCCGGCGCGTAGCCCAGCTCCGCCGGCGACACGTACTGCTGACGCGGGTACTGCGAGGCCTGGGTCGCGAGCGAGAGGTCGTTGCGCAGGGCGTCGTCCACGCGAGGCTGCTCGCGGCCGCACGCGGCCGCCAGCGCCAGGGTCGGCGCCATGATCAGGGTCGTCTTGAGCGAACGGGTCGTCAGCATTGCGGGTCTCCTCGTTGTTCGTCCGCCGCCTCTAAGGGCAGGCTCCGGGCCAGGGGTTGCGTGCGCCGTCGGGCCCTCAACGTCCCACGTGCGTCCACTCCGGAGACGCACCATGTCCATATCGTGAGACTGGGGACGTGACGGGTGTCACCCGGACCTGCCGCGTCCGTCATCCGCGCGTGGCGCGCTGAAGGCACGAGGGTCGCGTTAGATTCGCCGCCATGCGCCGCGACCCCTTCACCATCGGCATCATCCAGGACCACGCGACCGACGACGTCGATGCGAACGTCGCGCGCGCGGTCGAGCTCATCCGCGAGGCCGCGCGCCAGGGCGCGCAGATCATCTGCCTCAAGGAGCTCTTCAACACGACCTACTTCGCCAAGTCGACGAAGGTCGACCACTTCGACCTGGCGGAGCCGGTCCCCGGCCCCATCACCGACACGATGCAGGCGCTGGCGAAGGAGCTCGCCGTCGTCATCATCGTCCCGATCTTCGTGCGGCGGGCCCCCGGCCTCTACATGAACTCGGCGATCGTCATCGATGCCGACGGGAGCGTGCTGGGCGTCTACGACAAGATGCACATCCCGCACGACCCGATGTTCGAGGAGAAGTACTACTTCACCCCGGGCGACGGGCACCAGGACTACCACGGCGAGAAGCCGGGCGAGGCCAACGGCTTCAAGGTCTGGAAGACGCGCTACGCCAACGTCGGCGTCCTGATCTGCTGGGACCAGTGGTACCCCGAGGCCGCGCGCATCACGACGCTCCTCGGCGCCGACGTCCTGTTCTACCCGACGGCGATCGGCTGGCATCCGGCGGAGAAGGACGAGTGGGGCGAGGCGCAGGTGCAGGCGTGGCGCACGGCGCAGCGCGCGCACGCGATCGCCAACGGCGTCTGGGTCGCGAGCCCCAACCGCGTGGGCCACGAGCCCGAGCCCGGCACGAACGGCCTCGAGTTCTTCGGGCACTCGTTCGTCGCCGACCCGTTCGGCCGCGTGGTCGCCGAGGCGGGCACGGAGCAGGCGGTGCTGGTCCACACGTGCGATCCGCGGCTGCAGGAGGAGGTGCGCCGCAACTGGCCCTTCCTGCGCGACCGGCGCGTGGACGCGTACCGGCCGATCCTGAACCGCTTCCTCGGCGCGCCGCGGTGACCGTCGATGCGTGACGACATCGCGCGCGGCGAGATCGGACCGACGGGACGCGGCCTGGCGAGCGCGTTCCGCGCGGATCCGGTGCCGCAGGGGATCCGCAGCCCGCAGCCCGCGGCGCAGTACCGCATGCCGGCCGAGTGGGAGCGCCACGACGCCACCTGGCTCGCGTGGCCGCACCACGAGCCGGACTGGCCCGGCAAGCTCGGGCCGATCCCGTGGGTCTATGCGGAGATCGTCCGCGCGCTGCACCGCTACGAGCGCGTCGAGATCCTCTGCCACGACGAGACGGTGCGCGAGGCGGCCGAGCAGGCGCTCGCCGCGCACGGCGTGCACCAGGACGGGTACCGGCTGCACCTCGCGCCGAACGACCGCGTGTGGGTGCGCGACTCCGGCCCGTCCGCGGTGCTCGACGACGACGGCCGCGTCGTGTGGCTCAACTGGGCGTTCAACGCCTGGGCCAAATACGACAACTACGCGCGCGACGCGGAGATCGGCCGCGTGTTCGAGCGCGTCACGCGCATCCCGCGCGTCGAGCCGATGCGCCCCGACCGCCCCGACCAGCGGCTCGTGCTGGAAGGTGGCGGCATCGAGGTGAACGGCCAGGGGTTGCTGCTCGTGACCGAGGAGTGGCTGCTCTCGGACGTGCAGGTGCGCAATCCCGGGATGACGCGCGAGGACTACGAGCGCGCCTTCCGCGACTGGCTCGGCATCCGACAGACGATATGGCTCGGCGAGGGATGCGTGGGCGACGACACGCACGGCCACGTCGACGACATCGCGCGCTTCGTCTCGCCGGACACGGTGGTGCTCGCGTACGAGGAGGATCCGGCCGACGAGAACCACCGGCGCATGGCGGACAACCTCCGGCGCCTCGAGCTGGCCGGCGCCGCCCGCGGCGCGCTGCGTGTCGTGAAGGTGCCGTTCCCGCGCGCGGTCGAGATGAACGGCGAGCGCCTCCCGGCGAGCTACGCGAACTTCTACGTCGGCAACGGCGTCGTGCTCGTGCCGACGTTCAACGACCGCAACGACCGTTTGGCGCTGAACGCGATCGCGGAGGCGATGCCCGACCACGACGTGATCGGGATCCACGCGGTGGACCTGGTGTGGGGCCTGGGAACGCTGCACTGCCTGTCGCAGCAGCAGCCCGCACCGCAGCGGCGCGGCGGCGCCTAGCGGCCCGGCCGCGACAGAGGTGGGGGGCGCGCGCCACAGACGCGGTGCGCGCCGCGTCCGGCGGAGAGGTCACAAATCCGCCAAGACTGGGAGGGGCAACGACTTACGGGCTGGCACGGCCGATCTCGTCGATGGCGCCCGTTCTTGCCAGGGTGGGGACCGAGCCCAGCGACACCGGGCCAGGACGATCCCGCCGTGCTCCCTCTCCCGCCCCGATCCTTTCCATGCGCCTCAACGCCCTCGTCGCCAGCCTCGCCGCCGCCACGGTCGCCATCGCCGCCACCAGCACGCCGGCCCATGCGGCGCCGCTCTTCGGCAGCGAGGGCTGCGGTGGGCTGACCTTCGTCTCCTGCGCGGCGTGGTCCGCGTCGTACTCCGGCAGCACGCTCTCGCTGACGGTGACGAACGAGTCCGCGGACGCCCCGGCCAGCAATGCGAACAGCGTCTTCACGCGCATCTACCTGGGCAACGTCGCGCGCGACTACGTGCTCCAGGCGAACGGCTTCTCGGTCATCGGCAGCAACGTCGGCTCGTGGAGCTACACCAACGAGGGCAACGGCTTCAACCTGCTGCTCGAGGACACCTTCGGCGCCAACGCGGCGGGCAACAACGGCCTCACGGTCGGCCGGACGGTGACCTTCGAGTTCGCCTTCACGCAGGCGATCACCGCCGCGGACTTCAGCGCGGTGCAGCTCGCGATCCACGACCAGGGCGCCGTCGCCGGCTGCGGCCAGTCGAGCAAGTCCGTCTTCGACGGCGGCACGGGTGCGTTCGTCGGCGCCAGCGTCTCGTGCGCCCCGGGCGGCGGCGGCGTCGGCAGCGTCGTCCCCGAGCCGTCGACCTACCTGCTCATGGGCAGCGGCCTGCTCGGCCTCGCCGGCATCGCGCGCCGCCGTCGCACCGCCTGACCGCTCCGCGGCCCCTCACACGGTCGCCGCACGCAGCACGAGAGCAGCACCCACGCGCGGCCGCCTTCGGGCGGCCGCGCGTCGCATGCGGGGGACGCGAACCCTCCATGATCGGATTGCAAGGTTGGGTCGAACGACCCTCGGCGCGTCCCCCCGGCCGGCGCAGCTTGCCTGCACCGCCGGGACGGCCGTCGGCGCGCGCACCGGCGTGCCGCCCGCCCGGTCCCCGACCAGGCACTCCCTCCATGTCCGCTTCGATCCTGCGCCGAGTGCTCGGCGCCGCCCTCGCGCTCGCGACGACCGCGGGCGCCGCGTCGGCCCAGCAGTTCACCATCAACGCCGACGTCAACAACGGCTTCGGCGCCCAGTGCGACCAGCTCGGCGACTCGTACCACGGCACCGCCACCGGCAAGTGCGGCAGCGTCTACGACAGCGGCCGCGACGCGTTCGACGACTACGGCAAGATCACCAGCACGCCCGCGGGCGTCCTCGCCTCGCGCCGCACGGAGGCGTTCCTGTCGCGCAACCTGTACCGCTTCGTCGACACGTACTACAACAGCACCGGCGCCACGATCACCGGCGACGTGACCTTCTTCGGCGACCTCGGCTCCGACGGCACCGGGCGCGCCGTTGCGACGAACGAGTTCTATCGCGTGTCGTCGGACGCGTTCGCCAACTCGTTCGGCAACGACCCGGTCGTCGCGTTCGTGTTCGGCAACAACGACTTCGTCGGCGAGTTCATGACGTTCGCCGGCAACCAGCACAATCACACGCTGACCGCCACGCTGACGCTGCTGCCCGGCCAGTCGGTGAGCATCATGTCGTTCGCCTTCCTCGCGCGCTCGCTGACGCGCAACCCGACCACCCAGGCGTCCGACGAGGCGCTCGCGGTCGCGACCGCGCAGTCGCTGGTCGCCAACCCGTTCTTCGACGGCCTGAGCGCGGACGAGCGGGCGCGGATCGCGAACTTCGGCCCGGGCGTGGTGATGCCGCCGCCCGCCGGAGGGACGGTGGCGCCGGAGCCGGGGACGTGGGCGCTGCTCGGCACCGGCCTCCTGGGGCTCGCCGCCTCCGCGCGCCGCCGGCGGGTCTGAGGCATCTGCCGCGTCGCACCCGCGCCGCGAGACTGTAGCGGACACACGACAGCGACGGGCGCCGATCAGGCACGGAGGGGACGACGCATCGCGTTGTCCCCTCTCGTCTTAGCGGACGGCATGACGACCCCGACAGCGGACGCATGGTTGTTGCCAGACTCGGCCGTTGCTGGACCGAACCCGACGACGTCCGTCGGCTCCCCGCCCCGAATCCGAACTACCCGCCATGACCGCCTCGCTCCTCCGCCGACTCGCGACCGCCGCCGTCGTGCTCTCCGCCTCGGCCTCGCTCGCCTCCGCTCAGACCCTCCTCGGCGACGTCACGGGCAACGGGAGCGGCCGCGCGATCGCCGACCTGTCCACCACCACGTCGACGATCACCCTCGCGAACGCCGGCTTCGTCCTCGGCGCCGGCAACAACGTGACGGTCCGCATCAACGGCCTCTCGCACACCTTCATGAACGACCTGGCGGCCTTCCTCGTCTACACGCCGACGGGCGGCGGCCCGTCGATCGAGGCGGTGCTGTTCGACAACGTCGGTGGAAACGGCGATCCGCACGGCAGCTTCAGCTTCAACAGCGGGTTCGGCACGTCGATCGGCTCGATCAACCTCGCCGGCGGCGATTTTGCGCCGCTGGGATCGCTCGCGGTGTTCAACGGCGTGTCCGTCGCCGGTGACTGGACGCTGCGCGTCGAGGATCAGGTGGGCGCCGACGCGGGCAGCTATCAGAGCTGGGACATCGGTCTCGCGACGACGACCACCACGCCCGAGCCGGGCACGTGGGCGCTGATGGGCTCCGGCCTCCTCGGCCTCGCGGGCGTCGCGCACCGCCGTCGCAAGGCCTGATCGGGCCCGACGCCTCGCCCGACCGCTCCACCGCAGCTCCGCGCGCGGCGTCACCCGACGGCCGCGCGCGCTGCATTTCGACACCCGCCGTCGCGCTTAAGCGAGGTTAAGCGTGGCCCTAAGCACTCCATGACAGAATCGACACGCGCGCTGCACACGCGGCACGCGCGCGGCCCGCTCCCCCTGCGCGGGCGCTCAACCCTGTCATCGGAGATCGACTGATGTCCTTCCGCACCCTCGTCGCCGCGCTCGCGGCCACCCTGCTCGCCGCCCCCGCCGCGCAGGCGCAGACCAACTACGGCGCCATCTTCTCGTTCAGCGGCGGCAGCGTCGTCCAGCCGGGCTACGTCACCTTCGACGTCCTCACGAGCGGCGCCTTCCGCTTCTGGACGATCTCCGAGCCGGGCCGCGATCCGCAGATCTTCCTCTTTCAGGGCACCCGCGCCTCGCTCGGCGCGCTCGTCACCGACAACGACGACGGCTGCATCACCAACCCGGCGGCGCTCTGCCCGGGCTCGACCAACATCCGCGACGCGCTCATCACCCCGACGCTCGTCGGCGGGCAGACGTACACGCTCGCGATCGGCCGCTACACCTTCACCGAGAGCGAGGCGCGCAGCGGCCAGATGGACGGCGGCGACTTCTCGGGCCAGATCGTCATCACCAGCGGCAACGGCACCGCCACGAACTTCGCGGTCGCCAACGGCATCCCGACCACGACCACGACGCCGGAGCCCGCGACCTGGGCGCTCATGGGCGCCGGCCTGCTCGGGACCGCGGTCGTGTCGCGCCGCCGCCGCACGACGGCCTGACCATCCGGTCGCCGGTCCGCGCGGGGGCGTCCCATCACGGTGGGGCGCCCCCGCGTCGCATTCCGCTCGCGGGCGCGTGGTCGGCCGCCCCGCGTTCCGCTAGCTTCCGCGAGTCCTCCCGCCCCCGCCGCCGTCGTGACCGTCCCTCCCTCGCTGCCCTCCTGGGCGACCCCGAAGACCGTCGGGGGACCTCCCGCGCCCGACTCGCCGCTCGACCGGCAGTACGGCGCGTTCGTCGGCCGGCGCTGGCCGGCGTACCGGCGGAAGTTCGCGCCCTTCTTCGCCGACGCGCGCTTCCAGCCCACCTGGAACTGGGCCGCCGCGCTCTCGGTCCCGGTCGGCGCGCTCTGGTTCCTGTACCGGAAGCTCTACCTCCCGTTCGTGTTCTTCACGATGGCGCCGGGGTTCGTCTTCCGGATGCTCTGGGAGGGCGACCTCCCGATGCGCGAGGTCCCGAACCCGATCGACCCCGCGGGCCCGCCCCTCCCGATCCTCACCCGCGACGCCGCCCTGGTCATGCTCGGCGTCGTCCTGTCGGCCGCCGTGCTGGCCGGGGGCACCGCGAACTTCCTCCTCTTCCGCCGCGCCAGCGCCGCGATCCGCGTGGTCGCCCCACGCGCGCCGGACGCCGAAGGGGCGCTCGCGCTCCTGCGCCGGATCGGCGGGACGAGCTGGCGCGCGGTGCTCATCGGCTTCGCGGTGCTGATGTTCCTGCAGCTGCTGGGCGGCCGCGCCGGGGCGGCCTGAGCGCCGCCCACTCCCCGATCGCACGCCACGACGGCGGACCCCACTCGGGTCCGCCGTCTCGCGTTGCGGGTGGAACCGGCCGTGACTTTCGGGTTATATTCGGAGCAACTTGCTTCCTTTCACGAGCCGCTCCGATGGACAGTCGCAAGCTTGCCGTGCTCGCCGACGCCGCGCGCCTGGACGCGCCGTGCGGGGGGCGTGGCGCCCGTGGTGGCACGGCCACCTCCCTCCTCCCGTCCGACGTCGAGCCCGGCGCGATCTACGAGAGCGTGGCCGCCGACGGCCGGAAGGTGCCGCTGCTGCGCATCCTCCTCAGCAACCACTGCGTCCACGACTGCGCCTACTGCCCGCTGCGCCGGTCGGCCGACCCGCCACGCGCCCGGCTCTCGGTCCGCGACGTGGTGCGCCTGACGATCGAGTGGCACCGGCGCGGGCTGGTCGAGGGGCTGTTCCTCAGCAGCGCGGTCGACCGCGACGCCGACCACACCATGGAGCAGATGGTCGCCGTCGCGCGCACGCTGCGCCGCGAGCACCACTTCCTGGGCTACGTCCACCTCAAGGTCCTTCCCGACGCCAGCCCCGATCTCATTCGCGAGGCGGGCCGCTGGGCCGACCGCGTGAGCGTGAACGTCGAGCTGCCGACCCAGCGCCGCCTCGACGCGCTCGCGCCCGGGCGGCGGCTGGCGACGATCCACCGCGCGATGGACCGCCTGCGCGACGGGATCGCCGAGGCGCACGAGGTGTCGCGGCGGCACCGCGTGACGCTCGATCCGGCGCGGGCCTGGCGGCGCGCGCTCCCCCGCTTCGCGCCCGCGGGCCAGGTCACGCAGCTCATCGTCGGCGCCGACGACGCGACCGACGCGGAGCTGCTCGGCGCGGCGAGCGTGTTGTACCAGCGGCAGCGGCTGCGGCGCGTCTACTACGGCGCGTTCGTGCCGCTCGCCGACGCGCGCGGCGACCTGCTCCCCGACGTCGCGCCGCCTGCGATGCGCGAGCGACGCCTCTATCAGGCGGACTGGCTGGTGCGCGAGTACGGCTTCGCGGTGCACGAGCTGGCGCCCGCGGACGCGCCCGACCTCCCGCTCGCGATCGATCCCAAGCTCGCGTGGGCGATGCGCCACCCGGAGGCGTTTCCCGTCGACGTGAACCGCGCGCCGCGCGAGCAGCTGCTGCGCGTGCCGGGCTTCGGGCGGCGCACCGTGGACCGCATCCTCGCGATGCGCGCGTGGCATCGCGTGCGCACGCTGGACCTCGTGCGGCTGCACGTGCCGGTGTCGCGCGCGCTGCCGTTCATCGTCGCCGCGGACCACGGCGCGCGCGCGATCGACGACGCCGCGCGCGTGCTGCAGGCGCGCATCGCGCGGCTCACCGCGGCACCGCGACAGCTCGACCTCTTCGCGGCGTGAGCTACTCCCTCTCCTTCGCGAACCGCCGCGCGCCCGCGTCGATCAGCGTTCGCGCGGCCGTCGCGTCGCCGCGGCCGAGTGGCGTGAAGGTGCGCCCCAGCGCCTCCTGGTAGCGCACGAGGAAGCGCTCGATCTCGTCCACGGTCGCGGCGCCGACGTCGTCCAGCGTGCGCGCATCGCCCAGCCGCGCGGAGAGGGGCGACACCGCGAGCAGGCGGTCGTTGCGCTGCGGCGGATCGTCGCCCTCGTGCTGCTCCGCCTCGATCACGCCGACGAGCCGCGCCTCCACCAGCACGCCGGGCGCGGTCGGTCCGTCCAGCAGCACCAGCACGTCGAGCGGACCGCCGTCGTCGCCCAGCGTCGAGGGCACGAAGCCGAAGTCGTACGGGAAGACCATGCCGAGCGGCAGCGCGCGCTTGAGCAGGAACAGCCCGCGCGCCTCGTCGAGCGCGAGCTTGTGCGCGCTTCCCTGCGGCGTCTCGATGACGACGTGCACGACGGCCGGGTCATCCGCGTCGTCGGGGCGCGGCGGCAGCGCGAGGGCAGGATGCCTGAAACGCGTCATGGCGCGCGGTCCGGCAGACCGCGCGCCATGAGCGCCTCCCTACCGCACGCGCGCGGCGCTCAGAACGAGAAGCGCAGCCCCGCGCTGGCGGCGATGTTGTGCGAGACGTTCCCCTTCACCTCGAAGCCGGCGATCTCCTCGCTCGTGTACTTGGCCACGTAGTCGCGCACCTGCAGGCGCAGCGCGGCCGAGCGGCCGAAGGAGAGGTCGAGGCCCGCGCCGGCGTTGAAGGCGGGGTTCGTGGAGGTCGTGTTCAGCGGGCCGCCGCTCAGCTTCGTCGTGATCGCGCCGCCGCCCGCCTGGATGAACGGCGAGATCGTCGACGCCGACGGCAGCCGCAGCTCCAGCCCCGCGTCGTAGATCCACGAGCTGCTCGACCCGACGCGGAGGCCGCCCAGGATCGGCGCGCCGACCTCCAGGTCGCCGCTCGTGTAGCCGACGTTGCCCGTCAGTGCGAGGCCGGGCGCCAGCGACACGCTGAGCTGCGCGCCGCCGATCGGCGCGGGGCGGCTGCGCACGCTCGTCCCCAGCGGGCCGTCGAGGTAGTTGCCGAACAGGATCACGCCCGCGTACGGCGTGACGTCGGCGACGCCGACCTTCGCGGCGGACTCCGCGCGGCGCGTCTGCGCGAGCAGCGAGGTGGCCGTCAGCGAGCTGGCGGCGAGCAGCCCGGCGACGGCCGGGAGGAGGCGGGCGGAACGGGGCGGCGTGCGGCGCATGGGAGACTCCGGAGGGGGTGACGCGAGATCCGCGTGAGATCCGCGTGGCCCCACGGCAAGGCAGCGGGCGCGCCGTCCGCACCCACATTCGCATCTCCCCGCGCCGCAACGACTTGCACGAACTGCTGCAGTCGCCGGCGTCCCCCGCCGTGGACGCCCGGCGTACCGCGCGCGGCGCACTCCGGCGAGCTCGGCCGCTCAGTCCTCGCGCGCGGCGTGGCTCGCGAGGGCGGCCGCGATCGCCCGGACCTGCCGCTCGTGGCGGTCCTCGTGCTTGGCGATGAACAGCACCCAGCGATACAGGTCGATGTCGCCGAGCACCGGGTGCACGGCGGTCACCTGCTCCAGCGCCAGCCCGTCGCCGTCGCGGAGCACGCCCATCAGCGTCTCGCGCGCGTCCTGCAGCCCCGCCAGCGCCGACTCCGCCGTCGCGCCCTCGCGCGGGCGCACCGTCTCGGGCGCGACGCGCGGGGGGCTGCTCGCGGGGTCGTAGCCCGGTAGCCGGTCGAGCACCGTCGACGTCTCCGTCTCCGGGCCGAGGCCCGCCTCGCGTGCGCGCATCAGCCGCTTCGCGAGCAGCCGCGCGCTCCCCGCCTCCACCATCACCAGGTGGTCGAGCACCTCGGCCACCGACCAGCTGTCGGAGTTCGGGCGCTGCTCGAGCTGCTCGGCGGGCACGGACGCGACCGCGGCGAGCAGCGCGGCGCGGCCGCGGGTGAGCAGGTCGACGAGCTCGGCGACGCGAGGATGCATGGCGTGCGGCGTGGTGGTGGAGCAGAGACGGACGAGGGCGGCGGTCGCGCGGGAAGCTACGTGGGGGGCTTGGTCCTTGCACCCTCGCGCCGCGAAGCAGCCACGATGCATCCGCGTCGTCGACCCGCGCCTCCCCGCCCGTGAAGCTCACGCTCCTCGCCGAAGACCGCGTCCGCTACGAGCTCACCACCGGCCCGCTGACCGTCGAGGCGCCGAGCGCGGACACCGAGTTCTCGCCGTTCCACATGCTGGGTGGCTCGCTCGCGTCGTGCACGTTCACGGTGCTCGCCTCGTGGGCGGGCAACGCGAAGCTCGACTTCACCGACCTCGTGATCGAGGTGTCGTGGACGTTCGCCGAGCAGCCGCACCGCGTGGGCGCCATGACCATCGACCTGCGCTGGCCGAGCCTTCCGGCGAACCGCCGCGAGGCGGCGCGGCGCGCGGCAAACCTCTGCACCGTGCACCACACGCTGGAGCACCTGCCCACGCTGACCACGGTGATGCAGGACGGGCCCGCGACGGCTCCGGCTGCCGCCCCGGCGCCCGCGAGCGGCGAGGCCGCGTGACCGTCCCCGTCGTCCGCTTCACGGTGAACGGCGTCCCGCGCGACGCCGCCGATCCGCTCGCGGACACCACCGCCGGCGCGTCCGGCGTCGGCGAGAACCGACCGTACACGGTCGTGTACGACGGGCACTGCAAGGTGTGCGGGAAGATGGTCGGCGTGCTGCGCGGCTGGGACGCGCATTCGCGCCTCCTCGAGATCGTCCCCTCGCAGCTCCCGGGGCTCGACACGCGCTTCCCGTGGATCCCCGCCGCCGCGTACGTGTCGGCGCTGCAGCTGGTCGGCCCGGGCGGGAAGACGTGGGCGGGCGCCGCCGCGATCGAGCAGTTGATCGACATCCTGCCGCGCGGCGCGTGGATCTCGTGGGTGTTCAAGATCCCGTTCGTGCGCGCGATCGCGGACCGCTTCTACCGCTGGTTCGCGCGCAACCGCTATCGCCTGGGCTGCGGCGAGCACTGCGCGCTGCGACCCGCGACCTGAGCGAACGGTCGGTCAGCCGCGCGGCCCCTCGCCGTGCACCTCGGCGCCGGCCAGCTGCGCCTCGTGGTCCGCGCGGCGCCGCGCCTCGGCCAGCGCGCGCAGCCACTCCTCCACGCGCGCGGCGTCGTCGCCCTCCAGCGTCGCGTCCTCCTCCTGCACGCCGTCGGGTGCGGTGCCGCCGCTCTCCTCCACCATCGCCTCGACCATCTCGCGCCACGTCGCGCGCTGCAGCCGCGAGCCGAGCGCCGCCATCGCCATCCAGTCGAACGCGCTCGCGGCGCGATCGAGCACCTCGACCTCGAAGCGCAGCGCGTCGGGGCCCTGCGCGCGCACCGCGAAGCGCACCGCGCCGGCGAGCGGATGCCCCTCGATCGTCTGCAGCGTGAGCATGTGCGCGTCCAGCTCCGCGACGCGCACCTGGACGGTCCCGCGCAGCGGCAGCGCCATCGTGACGGTCTGCCCTTCCGCCAGCACGGCGGTCGGCGTCCCCGGCTCCGCCTTCAGGTCCATCTGCGACGGCGTGACCTCGTGGAAGCGCCGGCAGAGCCGATCGAGCAGCTGCTCTGGCGTCGTGCGCGGGTGCTGCACGTCGGCCCAGAACCGGCGCCGCCGCAGCGCGCCGACGCCCTCGTCGGGGAGCTGCTCGGGCAGCGCGTCGAGCAGGCGGCGCAGCCCGTCGTCGAGCGGCGTGGGCGTCACGCGCAGCGCGTGCTGCAGCGCGTTGCGCGCCGGATCGTCGATGACGTTCCCCTCGGCCAGCATCGTGAGCTGGCTCTCGTTGATCGGCAGCGACACGCCGAGCGCGCCCGCGACCTTCACGCCGAGCGACGCGATGGGACCGGGGAGCGGCACGCGCAGCGGCTCGCGGCCGGTGAGCCGCGCGAAGCGGTCGAGCAGGTCGTGCATCGACGTGCGCTCGGGGCCCGCGACGTCGAGCGTCTGCCCCGCGAGGTCCTCGCGCTCCACCGCCTCGGCGAGCGCCTCGCCGACGTCGTCGGCCCACACGGGCTGGAACGGCTGGTCGCCGCCCGCGATCACGGGCACGGCGGGCAGCGTGCGCACCATGCGCAGCAGCAGCGACACGACCTCGTCGCCGGGTCCGTAGACGTTGCCGGGCCGCACGACCACCCACCGGCCGCCGAAGCGCCGCGCGATCTGCTCGCCCGCGTGCTTGCTGCGGTGGTACGGCGACGCGCCCCGCTCGGCGCCGAGCGACGACACGTAGACGAGGTGCGGCACGCCGGCGCGCGCGGCCTCGTCGACCACGTGCTGCGTGCCCTCGACGTTCACGCGCTCGAACGTCGCGTGCGGCGGCGACTCGTCGACGATGCCCACGAGGTGGAGGACGGCGTCGCAGCCGTCGCCCGCGCCGCGCAGCGTCTCGGGCTGCGTGACGTCGCCCGCGTGCGGCTCCACGCCCTCGGGCCAGGTGCGGGCCTCCTCGTCGGCGTGGCGCGCGAGCAGCCGCACGGCGTGCCCGCGGCGCAGGAGCGCCTTCACCACCGCCTCGCCGACCACGCCGGAACCGCCCGTCACCAGTACGCGCATGCGGACCGCTGGTGCATCGGGGATGCCAGCGTGGCGTCCCGGCTACGTGCTATTCTTCGCCGACGAGCCCCTGCTCGATCGTCCCCCCGTCGCGCAGCTTCACGGGCCTGTCGGTCGCCTTGCGCAGGCGGAGGTTCAGCATCTCGACCGCCACCGAGAAGAACATCGCGAAGTAGGTGTAGCCCTTCGGGATGTGCTGGCCGAGTCCCTCCGCGACCAGGTTCGTGCCGATCAGCAGCAGGAACGAGAGCGCGAGCATCTTCACGGTCGGATGGCGGTCGACGAAACCCGAGATCGGGCCCGCGGCGCCCAGCATGAACGCGAGCGCGATCACGTTGGCGGCGATCATGATGCGGATGTCGCTCACCATGCCGACGGCCGTGATCACCGAGTCGAGCGAGAAGACGATGTCGACGACGGCGATCTGCGCGACCACCGCCACCAGCCCCTTCGACACCGTCCCCTTCGCGCCGGCATCGCTCGCGGGCGTGTCGTCGTCGCCCTCGAGCTTGTGGTGGATCTCGTAGGTCGCCTTCCCGATCAGGAACAGGCCGCCGAAGATCAGGATCAGGTCGCGCCCCGTGATCTGGCGCGCCTCCAGCTCCAGGAAGCGCAGCGTGCCGATCGTGAACAGCGGCGCCGTGAGGCGCGCGATCCAACTGATGCTGAACAGGAGCGCGACGCGCGTGATGAACGCGCCCGCGAGGCCCAGCTTGCGCGCCTTCGGCTGCTCCGCCGGCGGCAGCTTCCCGGCGAGGATCGAGATGAAGATGATGTTGTCGATGCCGAGGACGATCTCGAGCGCCGTCAGCGTCAGCAGCCCGAGCCAGGCGTTCGGGTCGGAGAGGAAGTCCATGGAAAGTGAGGTCGGGGGACGTGCGACGGGCCGAGCCGGAATCCGGCTCGGCCCGTCGGCGTGCACGGCGCGCGCCGTGGCGCGCGGTGTCAGATGGGTTCCGACGCTACCGTCGGATCACTGCCGACACGCACCCGTCGGATCGGGCTTCGGCTTGTCGACCACCGGCCGCGCGTCCTGGTTCGCCACGCGCAGCGCGAGGTCGCGGATGTAGCTCGTGATCCCCGCGTAGTGCGGGTAGTCGATGTACTGCGGCTCGTCGGTGAGCTGGTGGTAGTCGCCGTGCAGGCCGGTGAAGAAGAACGCGATCGGGATGCCCCAGCGCGCGTAGTGGAAGTGGTCGCTGCGGCAGTAGATGTTCTGCGGATGCCCGTCGGCGTCGAGCGCGTAGTCGAGGCGGATGGGATTCGCCTGCGCCTTCGCGACCGCCTCGGCTAGGTCGCCGAGCTGCGTCGAGAGGCGGCGCGAGCCGACGATGCCGACGTACGTCGGGCCGCCCGTCACCACGTCCTCGGCGCGCCCGCGGCCGATCATGTCGATGTTGAGCTGCGCGACGATCGAGTCGCGCGGCACCGTCGGGTGGTCCGAGTACCAGCGCGCGCCCACGAGCCCCTTCTCCTCGCCGGTGTGCCAGACGAAGAGGATCGATCGCTTCGGCTTCACGCGCGCGGCCGCGAAGTTCTCCGCGATCTCGAGCAGCGCCATCGAGCCCGAGCCGTCGTCGTCCGCGCCGTTGAACACCGAGTCCATGCGCGCCGGACGCAGCGCGCGCAGCGAGTCGACGTTGACGCGGATGGCCGCGCGCTGCTGGCGGTAGAGCGAGTCCGCGGCCGGCGGGATCGTCTCGTCGCCCTCCGGGTCCTGCGCCATGTACAGGCGGCGCGCGGCGGCGTTGAACGCCTTCAGCGAGTCGTGGTCGACCGCGCGCGGCGCCATGCCCACGTGGTCGTTGTGCGCGCCCATCGCGACGTACGTGCTGGCGAGGCGCGCGTCGCTGCCGGGCAGGATCGCCACGACGTTGGTGGCCGGCGCGCGCTCGGTGCGGAACGCGACGTTGCCGGTGACCGTGCGCCCCGCCGCGCCCACCGCGGCGCTCGCGAGATCGGCACCCAGCATCGCCTGCGCGGCGCGCTGCGACACGACGAGGACCGTCGGCACCGTGCCGGCCGTCGGCGCGGCGCCCGCGGCCGCGAAGCCGGCCGAGTCGAGCGCGAGCTGCGTGCGCGTGAGCTGCGCGCGGAAGGGCGCCGGCAGCTGGTCGAGCAGCACGAGCGCCACGCCGGCCGCGCCGCGCAGCGCCGGCACCCCACTCAGCTGGCGCACCGCCATCACGTTCGGCGCGTTGAGCACGACCACCTTGCCGGCCGCCTGCTCGGCCGTGAGGCCCGCGACGCCGTCGGCCGTCAGCGAACCGCCGAACACCACCGCCGCGCCGTCGATCGAGCGCGGCGTGCCGGCGCCGGGCGACGCGACGAAGTCCGTGCCGTAGCGGAGCGTCTCGCCACCGGCGGTGATCGTCGTCGCCGGGTCGATGGAGCGGCGCACGAAGGGCACCGTCTGGAAGTACGTGCCGTTCTCGCCCGCGGGGCGCAGCCCGAGGCGGCGCAGCTCGCGCTCGATGTACGCGTTGCCCTTCTGGTTGCCGAGCGTGCCCGCGTCGCGACCCATCATCGAGTCGTCGGCGAAGATGTAGAGGCGCGTCATCAGGTCCGCGGCCGTGATGGGCGCGGCGGTGGGACGCGGGGCGTGCTTCAGCGGGAGCGCGGGCGCGGCGCCGTTGGCCGGCGCGTCCTTCGTGACGCGCGCGGGCTCCTGCGCGCCGGCGCAGGCCGCGGACACGGCCAGGGCGGCCAGGGGGAGCAGCACGTCGGCGCGACGGCGCGCGCGACGTGGAGACGAATTCGGGATCACGGGTCCTCGAGTGTGGAGAGGGTTGGCGCCCGAACTCTAGCGGGGCGCGCGTCGGGGCGCGCGTCGTGATGCCTGGACCGACTAGCTTTCGGGATGCCAGACGCCGCCCCGGCCGCCGTCGTCCTGCTGTCGGGCGGCCTCGATTCCACGACCTGCCTCGCCATCGCCCGCCGCGAGGGCTTCGCGGTCCACGCGCTCTCCTTCCGCTACGGCCAGCGCCACGCGCACGAGGTCGAGGCGGCCCGCCGCATCGCCGCGCGCCACGGCGTCGCGCGCCACGTCGTCGTGGACATCGACCTGCGCGTCTTCGGCGGCTCGGCGCTGACGGCCGACATCGACGTCCCGAAGGACCGCCCGGTCGCGGCGATGGCCGGCGAGGGGGTGCCGATCACCTACGTCCCCGCGCGCAACACGATCTTCCTCTCCTACGCCCTGGCGCTGGCCGAGACGACGGGGGCGCGCGACATCTTCCTCGGGGTGAACGCGCTGGACTACTCGGGCTATCCCGACTGCCGCCCGGAGTACGTGCGGGCGTTCGAGCGGATGGCGAACCTGGCGACCCGCGCCGGCGTCGAGGCGCCCGCGGACGCGCCGGCGATCCGGCTGCGCACGCCGCTCCTGGAGCTGACGAAAGCCGAGATCGTGCGGCTCGGGCTCTCGCTGGGCGTGGACTACGGCGAGACGACCAGCTGCTACGACCCCGCGCCGGACGGGACCGCGTGCGGGCACTGCGACGCGTGCGCGCTGCGGCTCAAGGGGTTCGCGGAGGCAGGCGCGGAAGACCCCGTCGCTTACGTCGACCGCCCGGCGGCAGGTGCGCGCGGATGAGCTACACCGTCAAGGAGATCTTCCACACGCTCCAGGGCGAGGGCGCCAACGCGGGGCGCGCGGCGGTGTTCTGCCGCTTCAGCGGGTGCAACCTGTGGACGGGGCGCGAGCAGGACCGGCACCGGGCCGTCTGCCGCTTCTGCGACACCGACTTCGTGGGCATCGGCCCCGACGGCGGGCGCTTCGCGACGCCGGAGGCGCTGGCCACCGCGATCGCCGGGCGATGGGAAGCGGGCACCGGGGAGACGCCCGCGCAGAGCCGCGCCGCGGGCATCCGGCCGCTGGTCGTGTGCACGGGGGGCGAGCCGCTCCTCCAGCTGGACGCGCCCGCCATCGACGCGCTCCACGCCGCCGGCTTCGAGGTCGCGGTCGAGACCAACGGGACGCAGGTGGCGCCCGCGGGGCTCGACTGGATCTGCGTCAGCCCGAAGGCGGGCGCCCCGCTGGCGCTGACCCGCGGCGACGAGCTGAAGCTGGTCTTCCCGCAGGCGGAGCCGGAGGCGCAGCCCGAACGCTTCGAGGGATTGGCCTTCCAGCAGTTCTGGCTGCAGCCGATGGACGTCGCGGACCCGGCCGTGCGCGAGGCCAACGTGCGGGCGGCGATCGCCTACTGCCTCGCCCATCCGCGCTGGCGGCTCTCGGTCCAGACCCACAAGGTCGTGGGCGTGCGGTAGCGCCTGACCGGGCGGTCAGGGACGCGCGACATCCGGCCCCCCGGCTGCCTCGCGCGGCACTGCGCGCGAGGGCTAGGTTGCCCCGTCCCCCGGAATCCGGCCCAGTCTGGCTAGCTTCCGTCGCTGTTCCCGCCCTCAGGACCCGCGTGCGCCCCCCCTCCGCACCCTCGCGAGCCCTGCACGTCCTCACGCGCCTCCTCGGCGCGGCCGCGCTCGGCCTCGCCTTCGTGGCCGGCGACGCGGTGCTCGCACCGGCCGCCCACGCCGCCCCGTCCGTCGCCACCTGGTCGCTGACGGCCAACCCGCGCACCAAGCGCGCCGCGAAGAGCACCGAGCGCAAGCCGTCGGCCAAGCGCTCCTCGAAGGCACGAACCACCCGACGCGCCGGCGACGTCCTCCGCCGCAAGCCGGTCACCCGGCGCGTCACGCGCGCCGCCCGCGTCGCGACCCGCGCCACCGCCCCCGAGCTCGCGCCGGTCCCGACCTTCGTCCTCCCGGACCTCTCGGCCCTGCTGGGCGAGGCGCCGGCGACCGCGACGGCCACCGTCGCCTCGGCCGAGCCGACCACGAGCCGCCCGTTCGCGAGCATCAGCCGCTCGGCGACCGCCCTGCTGGACGCGATGGTCTCGCGCGCGCGCAGCCAGCTCGGCACCCGCTACGTCCTCGGCGGCGCGACGCCCGGCCGCAGCCTCGACTGCTCGTCGTTCGCGCGCTACGCGATGGAAGCGCTCGGCATCGCGCTCCCGCGGACGGCGGCCCAGCAGGCGCAGGTCGGCACGCCGATCCCGCGCGACCGCAACGCGCTGCGCCCCGGCGACCTGCTCACCTTCGGCACGCGCCGCACGGTCGACCACGTCGGCATCTACCTGGGCGAGGGCCGCTTCATCCACGCCAGCGTCAAGTCGGGCCGCGTGATCGAGACGACGATCGAGCGCAACGGCCTGCTCTTCCGGAAGTGGCAGGGCGCGCGGCGCCTCATCGCCTCCGACGACACGACGTCGGTGCGCGGCGGCTGAGCCGACGCGACGACACGGGTGCAGCAGCGGGCGCGACCGCTTCGAGAGTCGCGCCCGCTTCGCGTTCGGGCGCGCGCGGCTCGCCCGGCGGCACTCCTACACAGATGAAGTACATGGGAACGCGCCTTGCCTAGGGGACGGGCACGACCTGCAACGCCGGCGGCGTCACACTACTCACGCCGTTCATTGGGTCGTCCCCGCATCTCCCAGACATCAAAATGACCCGACTCGTGGACCGGACCGAGCGCGCCTCGCGCCTCGCCACCGATTTCGACGCGCCCATCGTGGTGCAGAGCCATCTCCGGTGGGACTTCGTGTGGCAGCGCCCGCAGCAGCTGCTCTCCCGGTTCGCGACGTCGAGCCCGATCCTGTTCGTCGAGGAGCCGGTGTGGGCCGACGACCTCGCGACGCCGACGCTCGAGCTGACGACGCCGATGCGCGGGGTCACGCGCGCGATCCCGCGCCTGCCGTCGGCGCTGCGCGGTGACGAGGCGATCGTCGCCACGCGCACGCTGCTGCTGCAGGCGATGGCGCGCGGCGGCCCGCTCGCCGGCCAGTTCACCGCGCCCGTGCAGTGGTTCTACACGCCGATGCCCGCGCCCGTGATGCTCGGCGCGTTCGGCGAGCGCGCGGTCGTCTACGACTGCATGGACGAGCTGTCGCAGTTCCGCTTCGCGCCGCCCGAGCTGGTGGAGCGCGAGCGCCTGCTGGTCTCGCGCGCCGACGTCGTGTTCACCGGCGGCTACCGCCTGTGGCAGTCGAAGTCGCGCCTGCACCCGAACGTGCACTTCTTCGGCTGCGGCGTCGACTCGGCGCACTTCGCGAAGGCGCGCCTCTCGGAGACGCCGCGCCCCGCCGACCTCCCCGACGGCGACGCGCCGATCCTCGGCTACTACGGCGTGATCGACGAGCGCATCGACTACGCGCTGATCGCCGAGCTGGCCGCGCGCCTGCCCGAGTCGCAGGTCGTGATGGTGGGCCCGGTCGTGAAGGTCGATCCGCGCGAGCTCCCGCAGGCGCCGAACCTCCACTGGCTGGGCCAGAAGCAGTACGCCGAGCTCCCGGCGTACGCCAAGCACTTCGACGTGGCACTGATGCCGTTCGCGCTCAACGAGGCGACCGAGTACATCAACCCGACGAAGACGCTCGAGTACATGGCCGCCGGCAAGCCGATCGTCTCGACCGCGGTCGCCGACGTCGTGCGCAACTTCACGCCGATCGTGAAGGTCGCCCGCTCGCACGACGGCTTCGTGGCCGCGGTGCGCGCCGCCGCCACCTGCCCCGAGCCCGAGCTGATCGCGCGCGGCATCGGCATGGCGAAGGACGCGTCGTGGGAGTCGATCGTCGGCACGATGCAGGGCCTGATCGCGGCCGCGCTGCAGCAGCGCGAGGCGCCGCGGCACCCGGAGGTCGCGCGCGCCGCGTCGTCGTCGCGGCTGGCGACCGCCGGCGCGGGGCGCGACCTGGTGGGCGGAGAGGAGCTGACCGCGTGACGTCGCCGGCCACCGGCGCCGCGACGGGCCGGGGGCGGGACGGACGGGACGCGAAGGCGCAGCGCGACCAGCAGCAGCAGGTGGTGGAGACCATGCGGCCCGAGGTCTGGGCAGGCGTCGAGTGCACGGTCAACCGAGTGGGCGAGCGGTTCTTCGACCAGCTCGCCCGCAACGGCCACCACGTGCGCGACGACGACGTCGATCGCCTCGCGGCGCTCGGCGTCGCGGCCGTGCGCTTCCCGCTGCTGTGGGAGCGCACGTCGCCCGACGGCGTGCATCACGACTGGTCGTGGAGCGACGCGCGCCTCGATCGGCTGCGCGCGCTCGGCGTCCGTCCCGTCGTCACGCTCCTGCACCACGGCTCCGGTCCGCGCGACACGTCGCTGCTCGATCCCGGCTTCCCCGCCCGCTTCGCCGCCTACGCGCGCGCGGCGGCCGAGCGCTACCCGTGGGTCGAGGAGTGGACGCCGATCAACGAGCCGCTGACGACGGCGCGCTTCAGCGCGCTCTACGGCGTCTGGTATCCGCACGCGCGCGACGACCGCAGCTTCGCGCGCGCGTTCGTGCACCAGATGCAGGCGATCGCGCTCGCGATGCGCGCGATCCGCGCCGTGATCCCGCACGCGCGCCTCGTGCAGACCGAGGACCTGGGCAAGACGCACGCGACGCCCGCGCTGCGCTACCAGGCCGCGTTCGAGAACGAGCGCCGCTGGGCGACCGCCGACCTGCTCACCGGACGCCTCGCGCCCCGCGACGCCATGTGGCGCTTCCTCGTGGAGCGCGGCGGCATCGACGCGCGCGTGCTGCACGAGTTCCGCAAGGCGCCCTGCCCGCCCGACCTGCTGGGCATCAACCACTACCTCACGAGCGAGCGCTTCCTCGATCGGCGGCTGCGGCGCTATCCCGCGCACGCGCACGGCGGCAACGGCACGCACCGCTACGCCGACGTCGAGGCGGTGCGCGTGCTGGCCGAGGGCACCGAGGGGCCGGAGGCGCTGCTGCGCGAGGCCTGGGACCGCCACCATCTGCCGCTCGCGGTGACGGAGGTGCACCTCGCCTGCACGCGCGAGCAGCAGCTGCGCTGGCTGGACCGGGTGTGGCACGCGGCGCTGCGGCTGCGCGCGGGCGGCGTGGACGTGCGCGCGGTGACCGCGTGGGCAGCGTTCGGCTCGTTCGACTGGAACTCGCTGCTGACGCGCGACGCCGGCCACTACGAGCCCGGGCTGTTCGACGTGCGCGCGCCGTCGCCGCGGCCCACCGCGCTCGCGGCGATGGTGCGCGACCTCGCGACGCACGGGCGCTGCGAGCATCCGGCGCTCGCCGGGCCGGGATGGTGGGAGGCGCCCGAGCGGCTGATCTACCCGCCCGCCCGCCGGCACGGCGCGTCGGTGCTCGACCGCCGCGAGGCTGGCGCCTCGCTCCTGCGCGTGCCGCTGCGCGAGTCCGCGCCGCGCGCGCCGCGTCCGGTGCTGGTGACCGGTGCGCACGGGACGCTCGGCCGCGCGGTCGCGCGCGCCTGCGCCATGCGCGGGCTCGCGTACGTCGCGCTCGGCCGTGCGGAGCTGGACGCCGCCGACGCGGCCGCCGTCGAGGCGGCGCTGGCCGCGCACGATCCGTGGGCCGTCGTCAACTGCGCGGGCTTCGTGCGCGTGGACGACGCGGAGCGCGAGCGCGAGGCGTGCTGGCGCGGCAACGTGCACGGCCCCGCGACGCTGGCGCAGGCGTGCGCGCGGCGCGGCGTGCGCCTCGCGACCTTCTCGTCGGACCTGGTGTTCGGCGACGCCGCGGAGCCGCGCCCGTTCGTCGAGGACGATCCCGTCGCGCCGCGCAACGTCTACGGCGCCAGCAAGGCCGAGGCGGAGCAGCGCGTCCAGGGGCTGATGCCGGAGGCGCTCGTCGTGCGCACGAGCGCGTTCTTCGGCCCGTGGGACGAGTGGAACTTCCTCACCATCGCGCTGCGCGAGCTGTCCGCCGGCAACGCCTTCCGCGCGCTGGCGGACGTCACCGTCTCGCCGACGTACGTCCCCGAGCTCGCGGACGCGACGCTCGACCTGCTGGTGGACGGCGAGCGCGGCGTGTGGCACCTCGCGAGCGAGAGCGCGCTCACCTGGCTCGACTTCGCGCGCCTGGGCGCGGAGCGCGCGGGCGTGGACGCGTCGCGACTGGTGCCGATCGCGCTGGCAGACGCGCGGCTGCCCGCGGCGCGGCCGCACTGGTCCGTGCTCGGCTCCGCGCGCGGCCCGCTGCTCGGGGCCGTCGAGAACGCGATTTGCCACTACCTCGCGGCGCGCGGCGCGCCGCAGCTCCCGCCGCCGCGCCCGCTGTCGTCGCGCCGCGCGCGCGCCCGGGCACGCGTCGCGGCCTGAGCGCCGACGACCGTCACCGCCGCAGCGGTTCCCTCGCAGTCTCCCGACGTCCATCGGTCGCGGCGCGCTCCACGCGCCGCGGCCCTACCCGCGCGAATGCGCGCATCGCAGGAGTCCAATGTCGCAGTCGCACGCCGTCTCGGAGTCGGAGCGCAAGATCGTGATCCTCGGGGCGGGACCGACGGGGCTCGCGGCCGGCTACCGGCTGCAGGAGCTCGGCTACCGCAACTTCCAGGTGATCGAGGCACGTCACAAGGTCGGCGGCCTGGCGTCGAGCGAGACGAGCCCGAACGGCTTCACGTACGACATCGGCGGCCACGTCCTGTTCTCGCACTACGAGTACTTCGACCGCCTGTTCGACCGCCTGATGGGCGACGAGTACCAGGAGCTGGTGCGAGAGGCCTGGGTGTGGATGTGCGGGCGCTTCCTCCCCTACCCGCTGCAGAACAACATCCGCGGGCTGCCGAAGGAGGTCGTGCTCGAGATCGTGCTCGGCCTGATCGAGGCGCAGAAGGAGCCGCTCGACCTGGCGAAGATCGAGAACTTCGAGCAGCTGATCATGAAGCAGTTCGGGGCCGGGCTCGCGAAGTACTTCATGATGCCGTACAACTTCAAGGTGTGGGCGCACCCGCCGCGCATGATGAACAAGGAGTGGATCGGCGAGCGCGTGGCGCTGCCGTCGCTCGCGCGCGTGCTGGGCAACGTGATCCTCGACCGCGACGACGCCGGCTGGGGCCCGAACAACACCTTCAAGTACCCGCGCTACGGCGGCACGGGCGGGCTGTTCGAGCGCATCGTCCCGCACATCAGGGAGCACCTGCAGCTGGAGCGCCCCGCGGTGCGCGTGGACCCGGCGGCGAAGGTCGTGACGTTCGCGGACGGGAGCACGGAGTCGTACGACGTGCTGATGTCGACGCTGCCGATGGACAAGCTGGTCGGGATGACCGGCGGCGCGGCGCCCGACGTCGTGCGCGAGGAGGCGGGCCGGCTGCGCCACTCGGGATCGTTCATCGTCGGCGTCGGCGTGGACCGCCCGGCCGACACGACGAAGTGCTGGATGTACTATCCCGAGGGCGACTGCCCGTTCTACCGGGTCACCTACCTCTCGAACTACTCGCCCGAGGTGGTGCCCGACCACACGCGCCAGCACTCGCTGCTCGCGGAGATCTCGCACTCGGAGTTCAAGCCCGAGGACCGCGAGACGATCGTCGACCAGACGATCGAGGGGATGCTGAACGTGCGGCTGCTCGACGAGTCGGACGTCCCGCGCATCGTGGACACGTACGTCATCGAGCGCGACTACACGTACCCGACGCCGAGCCTGGAGCGGGACGCGGCGCTGCGCACGATCCACCCGTGGCTGCACGAGCGCGACGTCTACTCGCGCGGGCGCTTCGGCGCGTGGCGCTACGAGGTGGGCAACATGGACCACTCGGTGGCGCAGGGCGTCGAGTGGGTGAACCGCGTGGTGCTCGGGCAGGCGGACGACGAGCTGACCTACCAGGCGAAGCGCGGCTGCTGAGACATCGGGCACGGCGGGCTCGGACGCCTCGAGCCCGCCATGCCAGCGCGCCTGCTAGCTCGCGGTCATCGCGTTCAGGTTCGCCTGCACGAGCACCGCGAGCAGCTCGCGCGCGGTGCGCGTGGTGAACGTCCGCGCCGGCGGCAGCACGCGCCCACGCACCGACTTGCCGTCCAGCCGGCGGCGCACCGCGCGCGACAGGTAGACGCCCGCGTCGTCGGGGATCGTCCCCAGGTCGTCCTGGCCGAGGACGAGCGTGCGCACCGCGGAGGCGTGGCCGGCCATCGAGCGCTCCAGGAAGGGCATCGTCTTCCGGTCGCTGATGACGATGTAGAGCGGCCCGCGCTGCATCTCGCGCCGCCACACCGCGTCGATGTCCATGCGGAGCTCGAGCGTGACGACGCGGCTCTCCGCCGGGAGCGCACGGCGCAGCGCGGCCGCATACGGCTCCGGCGCCGCCACCAGCTCGGCGTTCAGGATCTCGGACGGCACGCCGCCCGGCCGGTCGATCGCCTCGGGCGCGAACGGCACCGCGTCGAAGCCGTAGTCGTCGCGCAGCTCGCCGCAGAAGCTCTCGAGCTGGTCCTCGCTGCCGGCCACGACCGCGACGCGCACGCGCCGCGTGGTCACGCAGCGGCGCAGCCACTCGCCCAGCTTCGGCGCGGCGACGCCCTGCTCGAGGCCGGCCGTCAGCGTGTCGACCAGCCAGCCGGGCGCGACCACCGGCGGCCCGCCCGCGACCTCGGGCACCGCGGCGACGTAGATCCCCGAGCGGCGCCGGATGCTCACCAGCCCCTCGCGCGCGAGGATGCGATACGCGGCCAGCACGAGGCGGGGATCGGCGTCGAACTCCGCCGCGACCTCGCGGGCGCTGGGCAGACGATCCCCGCGCCGGGAGAGCCCGGCGGACACCGCGGTCACGATGCGACGGCGGAGCGTCTCGGCGATGTCGGCGCGGCGGCGGCGAGGCGTGACGGTCATGCGCACAACCTTGGAATCCAGTCTCCGTCCGCCAAGAGTGTTGCACGTACGCGACGAACAGGAACCGTCAATAAACGAATGAAGCGCGATTCTGCGACGTTCCTTGGGCCGTAGAAATACGGATCGCCAGACGTTTGTGACGCTCATCGCGGCGCGCGAAACCGACGAGCCCCGCGACGCCAAAGCGCCGCGGGGCTCGTGATGGTTCCAGGCGCGATTTTGTTCGCTCAGCGACCGCCGAACGACGCCGATCGGCCGCGTCCGCCACGACGACGCCGACGACCGCTCTCGCCACCGGCGGACTCCTGCGCGTACGGGCCGTTCGCGTCGCGCGCGGGACGCGCGGGCGCCGGACGCGACGGCGTGGCGGGCGCGCCGGACGACACCGGACGCGGGCCGCGGCCGCCGCGCGAGGACTCCTTCGCCGCCACGCGCGCGGCCTCCTCGTTCTGGCGCTGCAGCTTCCGCTCGGCCTTCTCCTTGGCGCGCGCGCGCTCCTCCTGCTTGCGCTTGCGGATCTCCGCGATGCGCTCGGCGAGCGGCACCTCGAAGCGCTCCGTCGGGCGCGCGGCGTAGTCGAAGCCTGCGACCGTGAGGCGCGGGATGCGCTTCCCCACCGCGCGCTCGATCGCCTTCAGGTCGCTCTCCTCCTCCGGCGAGACGAAGGTGAAGGCGTCGCCCGTCGCGTCCGCGCGCGCCGTGCGGCCCACGCGGTGGATGTAGTCCTCCGGCAGGTGCGGCACGTCGAAGTTGACGACGTGGCTCAGCTCCTCGACGTCGATGCCGCGCGCGACGATGTCCGTCGCCACCAGCACCTGCACCGCGCCGCTCTTGAAGCCGGCCAGCGCCTGCGTGCGCTGCGCCTGGGAGCGGTTGCCGTGGATGCGCTCGCAGCGGATGCCGTGCTTCGTGAGGAAGTCGTACAGCCGGTTGGAGCGGTGCTTGGTGCGCGTGAAGACGATGACGTCCTTCAGCTCCCCGCGCTTCAGCAGCTCGAGGAAGAGCTGCGCCTTGAGCTCCTCGCGCACCGGGTAGAGCGCCTGCGTGATGCCGGTGGCCGGCGCCGCCTTGCGCTCCTGGTTCAGCGTCACCGGCTGCCGCAGCATGTGGTCCGCGAGCTGGGCGATGGGCGCCGGCATCGTGGCCGAGAAGAACAGCGTCTGCCGGTCCTTGGGCAGGTGGGCGAGGACGCGCTTGATGTCGGGCAGGAAGCCCATGTCGAGCATGCGGTCCGCCTCGTCGAGGACGAGGACCTCGAGCCCGTCGAGCTTCGCGTACGGCTGCTTCAGGTGGTCCAGCAGGCGGCCCGGCGTGGCGACGAGGATCTCGACGCCGCTGCGGAAGGCCTGCTCCTGCGGGCCCATGCCCACGCCGCCGAAGATGGCGGCGCCGCGGACCTTGGTGTGCGCGGCGAGCGCGCGGAGGTGCTCCTCGATCTGCGCCGCGAGCTCGCGCGTGGGCGTCAGGACGAGGGCGCGCGTGCCGCGGCCCGGACGGGCCAGCAGACGCTGGATGATGGGCAGCAGGAAGGCGGCGGTCTTGCCGCTCCCGGTCATGGCGCAGGCGAGGAGGTCACGCCCTTCGAGGCCGGGCGGGATGGCCTGCTGCTGGATTGGCGTCGGAGTGGAGAAACCCATCTCCTGGACGCCGCGCAGGAGATCGGGGTGCAGACCGAAGCTGGAGAACGACATGAACTCGGGAGGAAACGACTGAAGGCGCCGTGGATCCAGACACGCGGACCCGCGGCGGCGAGCGCGAAGGTTACCATGGCACGCCCGACCGTTGCACCCCTGGCGGAGGGGAAAGGTCCGATAACGTGTTGTGGCGCTTCGCTCTGGACGCTCGGGGCCGTACTTTCGGGCGATGTCCGATCCCGACACGCCGCCCGTCGGCCCGTCGCCAGAGCCGTCCCCGACGCCGCCTCCCGCCCCCCCGGCCGAGCGGCCGATCCCGCGCGGCTGCAATCCGCTCGTGTTCGGGGTCGTCATGGCCACGATCCAGCTGGGCCTGACGGTCTACTTCATGGGGTGGTGCGGGTCGAGGTGAGCCCGAGCGCGCCCGTCAGGGCGCCCACCAGCGCGGCGTAGGCACCGGCCCCCCGAGTCCCAGGGGCGTAGAGCCGGGCGACCCGCTCCCGCCCCGACGGCGCGGCCAGCCGGCCGGCCGGGAGCGTCGCCGGCAGCAGCGCGTCGGGCGCCAGCGCCTCGATCTCCTCCAGCAGCGCCCATCGGTCGGCGTCGCGCGGGAGGGCGCGCGCGAGCGCGACGCGCAGCGCGGGCGGCGACGACTGCCCTGCTCGCCAGGCCGCGACCTCGCGCAGCGCGCGCCGCGCCAGCGGCGACGCGTCCACGGGCACCAGCACGACGGCGGCCCGCGCCAGCTCGGCCCGCACGGCGTCGTCCAGGCGCGGTGGCGGATCGACGACCACGAGCGCGGGCGCGTCGGCGGGCTCGGGGTCGGGTGGCGTGCCGACGTGCAGCGGCGCCGCGGCCCAGGGAAGCGCGACGGTCGCGCCGTCTCCCGCCGCGCGGGCGAGCGCGCGCGACGACGCGCCGTCCAGGTCGCGCAGCCGCGTCGCGATCCCCGCAGTGGCGGCGGCGACGGCGACGTTCAGCGCGACGGTGCTCTTGAGCGACGCCGCCCCCGCGCCGACGACGACCAGGCGGGCGGGCGAGCCTCCGGAGTCGCTCACCGTCGCCCGATCGCGCCCGCGAGGTCCGCGCCCACGTAGAGCGCGCGCGGCGTGCCCGGCTCGTAGTAGCGCGCGCCCGCCGCGTTCACGGTCACGGCCGCGTCCCACTTCACGTCGAAGACGTTGGTGACGCCCGCGAACGGCGCGAGCGACACGCCCCCGAGCCGCAGCGCGGGGCTGGCGGCACGCACGGTGGTGAGCAGCCAGCCGGGCGAGCGCGCGCGGTTGGCGTCGTCGGCCATGCTCCACGACTGCGCGCGCTGCTCGACGGCCACCAGCGCCTCGCGCGGCCCGCGCCACGTCACCGCGAGGTCGAAGCGGCGCGGCGCGACGCCAGGCACGCGCCGCCCCGCATACGAGCTGTCGCCCACCGTGTACTCGCGGAAGCGCGCGTCGAGCCCCGTGTACGCCGCACGCACCGCCACCGCCGGTCCGACGGCCAGCGTCGCCGCGGTCTCCACGCCGCGATGCACCGCGCGCCCCGCGTTGCGGAAGAACTGCCGCCCCGCGGCACCCGGCACCTCGTACGGCTGCAACGCGTCGTCGAGCCGCGCGTGGAACACGGAGAGCTGCACGCTCCCCGCGAGCAGCCGCCCGAGCGCGCCCGACGCGGTGAGGCCGCCCTCGACGCTGCGCGCGCGCTGCGGCTCCAGCTCGGGATTGAAGCCGCCCGCGCCCGTGGGACGGTTCGCGAGCTCGGTCGTCGTCGGCGTCTCGAACGCGTACGCGCCGTTGGCGTAGACGCGCAGCCACGGCGCGACGGCGACGTTCACGCCGAGCGACGGCGACGTCGCCTGCAGCGTGCGCTCACCCGAGTCGTCGGGATTCGAGGCCGACACCAACCGGTCCTCGGCCGCGAAGCGCACGCGGTCGTGCCGCAGCCCGGCGAGCAGCGTCGCGCGCGCGCCGAGCGACGCCGTCGCCTGCGCGAAGGCGGCGGCGTTGGTGACGCGCTCCAGCTGGTCCAGCGCGAGGGCGCCGCGCGCGCCCTGGTTGTTCGCGTAGTTCTGCCGGTCGTCGCGCTGGCGCTGCCACTCGCCGCCGAACGCGAGCTGCACCGGCGCCGCGCCCGAGTCGGCGCCCAGGCCCAGCGTGTACGCCGCGCGCAGCCCGCCCGCGTGCCGGTCGAGCGCGACGACGCGCACCGGGATCGGATTGTCGAGCCGCCGCGCGAGGCCGTACGCGCTGGCGTCGATCGCGCCGGGGCCGACGTCGCGCCGCCACGTCAGGCCGAGCTGTCCGTGCCGCCCCGCCTCGCCGGTCTGCTGCCTCCGGTTGTTGGCGAACGCCTGCGTGGGATCGCGGCGGCGCGCCGTGTCGGCGAGCGCGCCCGGATTCTTCGCGTCGTAGTCCACCCACGCGAAGGCCGCGCGCAGCGCGCCCGGCGCGCCGGTCCAGCCGGCGTTCGCGAGCACGCGCGTGCTGCGCTGGTCGCTGAAGTCGCGGAAGCCGTCGTACGCCAGCCGGCCCGCGGAGAGCAGCCAGTCGCCGCGCCCGTCGGCGGTGCGGCCGCCGGTCGTGCTCTGCACGCGCGTGAGCCCGTCGCTGCCGCCCACGACGCGCACGCGCTGGCCGAGCGTCGCGTCGGGCGCGGGCTCGGTCGTGAGCTGCAGCACGCCGCCCGCCGCGTTGCCGTAGAGCGCCGACGCGGGGCCGCGCACGACCTCCGCGCGCTCCAGCGCGCCCAGCTCGACGTGGTTGAGCGTCGTCTGCCCGTCGGGCATGGTCGCGGGCACGCCGTCCACCAGCACCTTCACGCCGCGCACGCCGAACTGCGTGCGCGCGCCGAAGCCGCGCACCGAGAGCTTCTCGCCGAGCGCCGCGTTGAAGCGGTTGTCGGCCTGGACGCCGGGCACTGCCCGCAGCGCCTCGTCGAGCCCGAGCCCCGGCCGCGCGCCCTGCACCTCGGCGCGCGTGGTGGCCGACACCGCGAACGGCGCGCGCACCGGGTCGAACGTCGAGCGCAGCACCGTCGTGACGACGGGCGGCAGCGCGCGCGCGGCGCTGTCGCGGCGCGCGAGCGTGTCGCGTGGCGCCGTCTGCGCGCCCGCGCCCTGTGCGCCCGCCGCCAGCGCGGCCGCGAGCGCCCCTGCCCGGCGCACGCTCACGCGGGCACCGGCGCGTCGTCCACGTCGTCCGCGTCCAGCCGCCGCAGGCGCCGCCCGTCGAGCGCGACGAGCACCGACGCGATCACGACGATGACCGCGTTGATCGCGCACCACGGGCAGAAGCTGCGCAGCACGATGAACTCGCCGTACTTGAGCCGCAGCGTGAAGAGGAGCGCGGGAAGGACGAGCGCGGAGAGCGCGACGGTGGGCCAGCGCGCATCCTCCCACCGGGGCAGCGTGCCGAGCACCGCGACGACGAACACGGCGGCCCACCCGACGGCGCCGATGAGCGCCACGTCGACGCCCAGGAACCAGCCGTAGGAGCTGAGCTGCACGACCTCGCACCCGTGCTCGGCGCCGCACGACAGCGTGCCGGCGAGCCCGATCTTCCAGAGGTGCAGGTAGAGGGCGACGATCGAGTCGACGAGCGCGACGAGCGCGACGGCCATGCGGTAGGTCATGCGGGGACGTTACCTCGCCGTCGCCGATGCCGGCAGCGGGCGCCGCACGTCCCACCACGTCTTGGCCACCGCCGCGAGGACGATCACCGCCCCGCCCACCCACGAGAGCGCGGACGGCCGCTCGCCGTGCGCGAGGTAGGCCCAGCCCGGGTTCAGCGCCGGCTCGATGAGCAGCAGCGTGGACGCCTCCAGCGCCGGCACGTGCGGCATCGCGCTGCTGAGCGCGAGGTAGGCGAGCCCGATCTGCACGACGCCCAGATAGAGCACGACCAGCCAGTCGGCGGTCCCGGCGCCGTGCACCGGCAGCGCCATCGGCAGGCAGGCCAGGAAGGCGAGCACGTTGCCCGCGACGACGGTGGTGAGCGCCGCGCCGCCCTCGGCCGACGGCGTCTCGGTCGCGGCCTCGTCGGCGGTCTCGCGCACGGGCGCCGACCGCGCCCCGCCGCGCCCCAGCCAGCGCAGGCCGAGCACCGTCGCCGCCCACGTGACGCCGCTGATCACCGCCAGGATGTTGCCACCGAGCGGGTCGGGCGCGGTCGCCTGCGGGGCGTCCTCGCCGACGAAGAAGCAGACCATGCCGAGTGCGACGACGCCCATGAACGCGACGTCGCGCCGCGTCGTGCGCTCGCCGAGCAGCGCGGGGCCGGCCAGCAGCACCCAGAGCGGCGCGGTGCTCTGCAGGAAGATCGCGTTCGCCGACGTCGTGCGCTTGTTGGCGATGACGAACAGCACCAGCGTCGCCGCGTAGACGGCGGCGACGGCGAGCACGCGCGGCGACCAGCGCGCGCGCGCGGCCGGCACGAGCAGCCACACCGCCAGCGCGGCCACGCCCGAGCGGAAGCTCGCGACCTGCCAGCTGGTGAGCGAGGCAGCCTTGATCGCCGCGCCGCCGGTGGAGAACAGCACGGCGGCGGCGATCAATCGGAGCCGGGCGTCGAGACGCGAGACGGGCATGACGAAGCGGAAGCGCGAGCGCGGACGGAGCGAGCGCGCAACCTAAGCGCCCGCGCGCGGCCGAGTCCACGTCGCGCGGGGCGTCAGCGTACGTCCGCGAGCGTCCGGCTCGCCGCGCTCGCGTCCTCGCCGAGGCGCTCCGCGAAGTGGGCGATCGTCCGTGCGAGCCCCTCGCGCAGCGGCACCGTCGGTGCCCAGCCGAGCGTCGCGCGGGCGCGGGCGATGTCGGGGCGGCGCTGCCGCGGATCGTCCTGCGGCAGCGGGCGCACCTCCACCCCGGGACGCGCGCCGGTGATCGGCGCGACGAGCGCCTGCACCAGCTCCGCCAGCTCGCGGACGGTGAACTCGTCCGGGTTGCCGATGTTCGTCGGCAGCGGCGAGTCCTCGGCGCGGTCGCGCAGGAGCAGCCGATAGAGGCCCTCCACCTCGTCGCTCACGTAGCAGAAGCTGCGCGTCTGCGCCCCGTCGCCGTAGAGCGTCAGCGGCTCGCCGCGCAGCGCCTGCACGATGAAGTTGGAGACGACGCGTCCGTCGCGCGGCCGCATGCGCGGGCCGTACGTGTTGAAGATGCGCGCGATGCGCGTGTCCACCCCGAGGCTGCGGTGGAACGCCATCGTCATCGCCTCGGCGAACCGCTTGGCCTCGTCGTAGCAGCTGCGCGGGCCGACGCTGCTGACGTGGCCCCAGTAGCTCTCGGGCTGCGGGTGCACGTGCGGGTCGCCGTACACCTCCGACGTGGAGGCGAGCAGGAAGCGCGCGCCGTGCGCGTGCGCCAGCGCGAGCGCGTGGCGGGTGCCGGCGGAGCCGACGTCGAGCGTCGCGATGGGGTGCTCGTAGTAGTCCACCGGGCTGGCGGGCGACGCGAGGTGCAGCACGGCGTCCAGCGGCCCGTGGCACGCGAGCCCGGCGGAGACGTCGCGCTCCAGCAGCTCGAAGCGCGGCTCGTGCGCCAGGTGCGCGAGGTTGCGCGCGTCGCCGGTGAGGAAGCTGTCGACGCCCACCACGTGGTGGCCGTCCGCGAGGACGCGGTCCGTCAGATGCGAGCCGAGGAAGCCGGCCGCGCCGGTGATGAGCACGCGCACGCGGTCAGGCCTCCAGCGAGGGAGACTTCGGAGTACGGCCCGCGCGGCGGCGCGCGGTCGGCACCGCGACCGACGGCACCGTCGGTGGTGCGTCGGCCGCCGCGACCGGACGCGGCAGCGCGATCGCCAGCTCGGGCGCGCGGGCCGTCACGCGGCCGATGGAGTAGTACGCGAAGCCGAGCGCCGCGAGCTTCGCCGGGTCCCACAGGTTGCGCCCGTCGACGACGATGGGCCGCGCGAGGGCCGCGCGGATGCGCGCGAGGTTCGGGTGGCGGTACTCGTTCCAGTCGGTGGCCACCACCAGCACGTCGGCGCCCTCCGCGGCGTCGTAGCTGGTCGGCGCGAAGCGGAGCCGGTCGCCCAGCTCCCGGTCCGCGTAGCGCCGCTTCGCCGCGGACATCGCGACGGGATCGTGCGCCACGACGCGCGCGCCGGCCGCCAGCAGCGCGTCGCCGAGCGCCAGCGCGGGGCTCTCGCGCAGGTCGTCCGTCTGCGGCTTGAAGGCGAGCCCCCACACCGCCACCGTCGCGCCTTCGAGCGGCACGTCGGCCGCGGCGAGCGCGGCGCGCACCTTCTCGAACAGCACGCGCTGCTGGCGCTCGTTGGCCTCGTCCACCGCGGCCAGCACGCGCAGCGGCGCGCCCACCGCCAGCCCGGTGCGCACCAGCGCCTTCACGTCCTTCGGGAAGCAGCTGCCGCCGTAGCCCGGGCCCGGAAAGAGGAACGCCGGTCCGATGCGGCCGTCCGAACCGACACCGCGCCGCACGTGGTCCACGTTCGCGCCCACGCGCTCGCAGAGGTTGGCCAGCTCGTTCATCAGCGTGATGCGCGTCGCGAGGACCGCGTTGGCTGCGTACTTGGTCAGCTCCGCGCTCGCGATGTCCATGAACAGGATCGGCTTGCCCGTGCGGACGAACGGCGCGTACAGCTCCGCCATGACGCTGCGCGCGTAGTCGCTCTCCACGCCCAGCACCACGCGGTCGGGGCGGAGGAAGTCCTCGACGGCGGCGCCCTCCTTCAGGAACTCCGGGTTGCTGCACAGGTGGAACGGGAAGCGCGCGTGCTCCGCCACGACCTCCGCCACGCGCGCCGCGGTGCCTACCGGGACCGTCGACTTGATGACGATGACGAGCTCGCGCCGCAGGTGCCGGCCGATCTCCTCGGCGACCGCGAGCACGTGCGAGAGGTCGGCCGAGCCGTCCGAGCCGGGTGGCGTGCCGACGCCGATGAACACGACCTCCGCGTCGGTGAGCGCCGCCGGCAGGTCGGTCGTGAAGGCGAGCCGGCCATGCGCGCGGTTGCGGCGCACGAGCTCCTCCAGCCCGGGCTCGTAGATGGGCAGCACGTCGCGCTGCAGGTCGGCGATCTTCGCCGCGTCCACGTCCACGCAGGCGACGTCATGGCCGGTCTCCGCGAGACACGCGCCGACGACGAGGCCCACGTACCCGGTGCCGATCACGGTGATGTGCACGAGCGTTGGGTCTCCGGTTGGGACACGGCACGTCCCGGCGATCCGGCCGGTGCGGTGCCGCGACTGCTGTGTCTCGCACACCACGCGCGGGTGCGCACGATGGTCGTTCGCGTCGTCAGGCGCACACGTTGACCGCGAGCACGCGCGCCCCCCACGGCTGCAGCTCCGCCTCGCTCACGGACGCGGGCGCGAGCTCCAGCCGGTGCTGCAGGTCCAGCGGCACGCCGAGCAGGTGCCCGAGCACGGCCTTCAGCACGTCGGCATGGCTCACGAGCGCCACGCGTGCGTCGGGCTGCTCCGCGGCGAGCCGCAGCACCACGGCGACCGCGCGCGCCTGCGCCTCCAGCGCGAGCTCGCCGTCCGGCGCGCGCGTCCCGCTGCGGTAGCTGTTGAAGTGCGTCCATCCGGGCTCGTCGTGCAGCCCGTCGATCGCGCGGCCCGTCCACCGGCCGAACGCCAGCTCGGTGAGCCCGGGCTCGACGCGCGGCGTGATCCCGTGCGGCCGCGCGACGGTCACCGCCGTCTCCACCGCGCGCGCCAGCGGGCTGCTGTGCACCGCCGTCAGCCGCGCACCCGCCAGCCGCATCGCCAGCGCCGCGGCCTGCGCACGCCCCTCGGCGTTCAGGCACACGCGCGGCGTGCGGCCGGACAGCGAGCGCCCCACCGGGTCGCACATCGCGTGGCGCACGAGATAGAGATGCATGGTCGCTCAGGGGAGCGCCGCCTCGACGACGTCGCGGCTGACCACGAGCGGCGTCGCAGCCGCGTCGCTCACGTCCGCCGTGGGGGTGGGCTCGTGCGCCACGTAGCGCCGCACCATCGTCTCCGCGAACGCCGCGAACTCCTCGACGTCCTGCGGAGGGCTCGTGTGGTGCGGCCGCAGCCCGCGCGACGGCGGCGTGAAGCAGAGCGTGACGGTGACGTCGAACTCCGCGAGCGCCGCCATCTGCCGGTCGAACCACGCCGCCGCGTTCGGGCGGTGCCAGTCCGCCCACGAGAGCCCCGTGCGCAGCCGCCGCACGCCGAGGCGCCGCAGCCACTCCACCGCGAGGTCCAGCCGGTGGTCCTCGAAGTGGAACCACTGGCAGATGCCGAGGCGCGGATCGAAGTGCTCGACGGCGGGCTTCGGCGTCCCGTCGTCGCGCACGAGGCCCATGTAGAAGTGGCGGTAGTACGCGCTCCCCTCGCTCTCGCGGTGGCGCGTGGTCGCCTCCCACGTCGCGGGCAGATCGAGCAGCGAGTACCAGTAGACGCGGTCCACGCGGTCCGCGAGCAGCTCCGTGGTGCGCCGCAGCCCGAAGGTCTGCACCTCGTCGGCGCCGAACGTCGACACGCCGACCTCGGTGACCCACACGGGCTTCGCGGTCACGGCCTCGATCTCCGCGATCTTCGCCGGCCACTCCTCCAGCTTCCAGTGGTTCCAGTCGAGCGGGAAGCCGTGCACCGCGACAGCGTCCACGTGCGCGAGCAGCCCGTGGCCCTCCACGAGGCGCAGCCAGCCGGCGTCGATGGGCGACATGCCGCCGAGCACCACCGGCAGGTCAGGGGCGACGGCCTTGATGCGCCGCGCGGCGCGCACCGACATGTCGCTGAACGCCTCCCACCGCGGATCGATGTGGAAGTCCCAGTGCGACTGGTTGTTCGGCTCGTTCCAGAGCTTGACGGCTTCGATCATGGGACGATGGGAGGATCGAGCGGTGCATCCAGGATCGGTCGTGGCGCGCGCGCGAGCTGCGCGAGCGCCGCCGCCACGCGCGCCACGACGGGCGCCCACGCGCCGGGCGCGTGCTGGCGGAACAGGCGCGCCGTCGGGTACCAGGGGCTGTCGTCGCGGCCCGTCATCCAGCGCCAGTCGGCGTCGTGCGGGAGCAGCACCCACACCGGGACGCCGAGCGCGCCGGCGAGGTGCGCGGGCATGCTGTCGATGGTCACGACGAGGTCGAGCGCCCGCATCGTGCGCGCGGCCTCGTACACGTCGTCCGAGCCGGCGTCCAGGCCGAAGTCGGGCGCGCACGCCGCGCGCGCCGGACCGCGCTGCAGCACGTGCAGCGCGACGCCGGCGACGTCGGCCAGCGGCGCGAGCAGCTCGACCGGGATCGAGCGGCGCTCGCGCGCCCAGTCGCCGCTCTCCCACACGAGCCCGACCGCGAGCCGCTCGCCGCGCGCCAGCGGCGCGGGCGGCACGTGCAGGTACGGCACCGCGCCGCCGACGGTCCCGGGCGCGGCACGGACGACGTGGGCCAGCTCCATCACCTCCACGTCGACGTCGTACGCCGCCTCGGGCGCGCCGTCGTGGAGCGGCAGCAGCCGGTCGATGCCGGGCGCGGTGGCGAGCAGCCGCAGGAGCGCCGGCTGCGCCCACAGCGTCACCTCGGCCGCGCGGGCGCGGACCTGGGGCAGGAAGCGCACGAACTGCAGCGTGTCGCCCAGCCCGTGGTAGCAGCGCACGAGCACGCGCCGGCCGTCGACCGGCGAGCCGTCCCACACCCACTGCTCGTGTCGCGGCAGGTGCCAGCAGCGCGTCGCGCCGCGCTCGCGCAGCACGTCGTCGCACACGCGCCACGCCTGCTCCCACGCCCCCTCCCGCATCGCGCGCCCCCACGCATCCGGGTCGACGGCGGGCGCGGCGACTCGCTCGACGCCGGCGCTCACGCCCCGCCCTCGGGCGGCCCACCGGCGCGCCAGGCGCAGCCCGTGGCGGCCAGCAGCTCCGCGCGCCCACGCCCGCGCGGCCACACGGCGGCCGCCGGGTCGGGCTCGCAGAGATACATCTCGTGCGCCGGCCGCCCGGTCACGCGCAGGCCGCTGCTGCGGAGCATCGCCTCGACGGCGGCGTGGTTGGGCGCCCACCAGTTCGTCTCGTCGCCCGCGAACGGATGCTCGAGGAAAGCCATGCGCGGCCAGCCCGGCGCCAGGAAGTCGTCGCGGTCGTCCACGCTGCGATAGCGCGCCGTGTCCGGATGCACCTCGGTGCCCGGCATCGTGAGCGTCTGGAACACCAGCAGCCGGCGTACCGTCTCGGCCACGATGTCGAGGCCCAGCATCGGATAGCGGAGGTGGTAGAACACGCCCATGAACAGCACGAGGTCGAACTGCGCGCCGATGTGCGCGAGGTCGTAGACCTGCGCCTGCCGGAAGCGCACGCGGTCGGCGAGCCCGAACTCGCGCGCGGCCCACTCGGCCTGCCGCAGGAAGAGCGGCTCGACGTCGATGCCCGTGACCTCGGCGCCGCGCTTCGCCAGCTCGAAGCTGTAGAAGCCCGCGTTGCACCCGATGTCGAGCGCCGTCCAGCCGCGCAGGTCGTGCGGGAGCGCGGGCGCGAGCTCGCGCCACTTGAACGCCGGGAAGTCGCCGAGCGCGTGGCCCGGCGCCGTCTGCGCCCCGTCGGGCAGGTGCAGGTTGTGGAACCACGGGCCCAGGGCGAGGATCTCGCCCTCGCGCGCCTTGGTCGGCGCGGTCGCGAACTGCTGGAGCAGGCTGGTCATGGCGCCTCAGGCGAGATGGCCCGCGAGGAGCTCGGACACGTACCCCTCGAGCTCCGCGGCGCGGTGCGCCGCGGTGTGGGAGGCGAGCACGCGCGCCCGCGCGGCGGCGCCGAGCGCGAGCCGCTCGTCCTCGGGCATGCCGCGCACGGCGCGCAGCGCGTCGTCCGGATCGTGCGCGACGAGGATCTCCTCGCGTACGCGGAGCACGTCGTCGAGCCCCTCCCACCAGTCGCTCACGATGGGCGTGCCGCACGCCGCCGCCTCGAACAGCCGCACGCTCGGCGACCAGCCGGCGGCCACCATGTCGGCGCGCGTCACGTTCAGCGTGAAGCGCTGCGCGTTGTAGAACGCGCGGTGCTCGCGCGGCGCGAGGTGCATCACCCGCTCCACGTTCCCGGGCCACGCGAGCGACTCGGGGTACTGAGGCCCGGCGACCACGAAGCGACCGGCGTCCCAGCGGCGCGCCGGCTCCAGGAGCAGGCGCTCCAGCGTCGGCTGCCGGTCGTCGCTGTAGGTGCCCATGTAGCCCAGGTCCCAGCGCATCGGCGCCGCGTCCGGGTAGTAGAGCGCCGGGTCGACGGAGCAGTAGAGCGGCCGCGCCATCGGCGAGCCGAGCTCGCGCTCCAGCCGATCGAGCGTCGGGCCGCCGGTGAAGGAGAGGTACAGGTCGTAGCGGGCGACCAGCGCCGGCGTCACGTACTCGTGCTCGCCCCGCGCGAGCTTCGCCAGCGTCACCGGCGTGTCGATGTCGTAGAACGCGACCGCGCCGCGCGCCGTGGCGGTCACCCACTCGCCCACCGCCACGCCGTCCGGCACGTACGAGCCGACGATCACGACGTCCGCATCGCGCACGCGCTCCGCATGGCACGCCGTCAGCTCCGCCAGCGACGCGTAGAGGATCGTGCGGCAGCCCGCGGGCGCCGGCTGGTCGCGGTTGTCCGCGTACCACGGCACGTCGCGCTCGAGGAAGGTGACCGCGTGCCCGCGCGCGGCCAGCCCGCGCACGAGGCCGCGGTAGGTCGTCGCGTGGCCGTTCCCCCACGACGACGTGATGGAGAGCCCGAGGACGACGATGGAGAGCGGGGTGCCGGTCATCGGGCGATCGCCTCCACGACGTCGGCGCGCTCGGCGCCCTCCAGCACCGCCTCCACCTGGGCCGCGCGATGCGCGTACGTGTGCGACGCGAGGACGCGCCGGAGCGCCGCGTCGCCGATGGCGCGCGCGCGCGCCGGCGTGAGCGCGTCGAGGTGCGCCGCCACGGCGTCGCCGTCCTCCGCCACGAGGATCTCGCGCCCGGGCTCGAGGAACTCGTCGATGCCCTGCCAGGCGTCCGTGATCTGGCAGGCGCCGGCGCCCGCGGCCTCGAACAGGCGCGTCGCCGGCGACCAGCCGTTGCGCACCATGCTGTCGCGGTGGACGTTGAGCACCGCGAGCGCGGAGCAGTTCACCGCGTTGTGGTCGCCGGTGTAGACGTGGCCCACGTACGCCACGTTCGCGGGCATCGGCCGGTCGTGCCAGCCGTTGCCGCCGAGCAGGAAGCGGCGGTCCGCCGCCGCCGCGGCGGCGCGGAAGAAGAACGCGTCGACGCGCGCCTCGCGGTCGGGCAGCCGGTTGGCGAGGAAGGCGAGGTCGCACGCGAAGCGCGCGTCGCGCGGCACCGGGTGATGCGTGGCGGGATCGAGCGCGTTGTACACGGGCACGCAGGCGCGCGCGCCGAGCGCGTGGTAGGCCGCGACCACGGGATCGCCGCCGCCGTAGGTGAGCACCAGGTCGTAGCGCGGGACGAGCGCGCGGAAGGGATCGGCCTCGTCGGCGCGCACCCGCTCCAGCGTCGCGGGCGCGTCCACGTCCCAGAACGCCACCAGGGACCCCGGCCGCCGCAGCGCCAGCACCTCGCGCTCCAGCAGCTCATCGAACACGCCCACGCCGCTCGCCTTCACGACGAGGTCCGCGCCGCGCGCGTCCTCGAGCGCGCGCGACACCCCGTCGGTCCCCTCGCCCGCGTAGACCACCACGCGCGCGTAGTCGGGATCGGGAATGTCGCGGTGCCGCTGCCGCTCGTACGCGTCCGGCTCGTAGAAGGTCACGTGGTGGCCGCGGGCGTGCAGCGCGCGCACGATGCCGCGGTAGTACGTGGCCGCGCCGTTCCAGTAGGCGGAGACGAGGCTGGAGCCGAAGAAGGCGATTCTCATGCGGGCGAGTGGGTGGCGGTGAGCGCCGCGGGCTCCGTCTCCACGCCGAGCGCGCGCGCGACGTCCAGCAGCTCGTCCACGCGGTGCGCGCAGGTGTGCCGCGCGAGGACGGTGGCGCGGCCGCGCGCGGCGAGCGCCGCGGCCATGTCGTGGTCGGCGAGCAGCGCCCGCAGGTGCCGGCGCATCGCCGCGCCGTCGCGCGCGACGAGGAAGTCCTCGCCCGGCGCGAACAGCCCCTCGACGTCGTCCCACGGCGCCGAGACGAGCGGGATCCCGCACGCCAGCGCCTCGAACACGCGGATGGTCGGCACGCCCGGGAGCGCACGCACGTAGGGGCGCCGGGGCACGTGCACGGTCGCGGGGAAGCGCGCGAACGCCTGCGGGGCCTCGTGGTTCGGCAGCCACCCCGCGTACGCGATGCCGGCATCGGCGAGGGCGGCGCGCGCGTGCTCCGGATACCGCACGCCATGGATGCGCGCGCGCAGCCCGAGGTCGCGCACCGGCTCGATCAGGAACTCGCGCAGCTCCTCGCTGCGCTCGTCGTCGCCCCAGTTGCCGATCCACACGAGGTCGCCCTCGCACGGCGCACCGGGAATCGGATGGAAGACGCGGTGGTCGGCCGCCTCGTGCCAGGTCCACGCACGCGACGCCCAGCCCTCGCGCAGGTACACCTCGCGCACCGCGTCGCCGAACGCGAGCACCCCGTCGTAGTCCGACAGGTCGTACGCGTCCATCGCCGTGCGCTCCGTGACCGAGCGATGGTGCGTGTCGTGGAAGAGCAGCCGCCACGGCGCGCCCGCGCGACGCCGCGCGCCCAGCCGCGCCACCAGCGCGGGGTCGTTCCACTCGTGCACCAGCACGAGGTCCGCGCCGTCGAGCGCCGCGTCGAGCGCGGCGTCGTCCGGCCCGCCGGCCGCGTACACGTGGCGCACGTCGGCCAGCGCCGGATAGGCGCGCAGCCAGCCCTCCAGCGCCTCCGGCCCGCGCTCGGCCACCAGGTTCGCGGCGCTCCACGCGTCGGCGGGCTCCCAGCTCGCGACCTCGTGCCCGCGCGTCCGCAGCTCGCGCGCGACGCCGCGCAGGAAGTGGGCGTTGCCGTGGTTCCAGTCGGAGGCCAGCGAGTGGCAGAAGACGATCACGCGCATGCGGCCACCTCCCGCTCGCCGGCGCGCGCCGCGGCGTCGTAGGCCGCGAGGTGGCCGTCCGCCATGCGCGCCGGCGAGTAGTCCGCCGCGCGGCGCCGCGCGCGCCTCGCGAGCGTCACGCGTCCGGCGTCGTCGGCCATCAGCCGCGCGATCGCGGCCCGCAGCGCGGACACGTCGTCCGGCGGCACGTACGTCGCCGCGTCGCCCCACACCTCGCGCAGGCTCGGCACGTCGCCGAGCACCAGCGCGCATCCGGCCTGCGCGGCCTCCAGCGCCGAGAGGCCGAACGGCTCGTAGCGCGCGGGCAGCGCGTACACGGCGGCCCGCGCCATCCACGCGCCGAGCTCCCGCGGCGGCAGCGTGCCGAGCCACCGCACGTTGGTCGCGTCCGTCCCGGTCCCGCATGCGTCGCCGCCGCGCGCGCCGGCGGGCGGCGACGCGTCGCCGGCTACCGCGAGCGTCCACGCCTGCCCCGCCGACGCCTCGACCGCCGCGCGCACGTTCTTCGCCGCGTCCCAGAGCCGGCCGGCCGTCAGCACCAGCGGCTCCTTCTCGCCCGGCGCCGCGAGCGGCGTGCGACCATTCGGCACGACGCGCGCGTGCGGCACCGGCCCGTAGTGCTCCCGCAGCGCGTCCGCCATCGCGCGCGTCGGCGCGACCACTGCGGCGGCTCCCGCGAGCCCGACGCGCACCGCCTCGCGATACCGGTCCCACGCGGGCGGCGCATCGACGCCGTGCACCGCGCGCCACCACGAGCGCACGCACGAGTGCGCGACGACGAGCGCGGGCGCGCGCCACGGCAGCGCGCCGTGCGCGTAGCCGTTCAGGTGCACGACGTCGGGCCGCAGCGTGCGCTCCAGCTCCAGAAGCCAGTCGCCCGCACGCGCCACGTCGTCCCACGGCGCATCCATCCACTCCAGGCGGTACTCGCTCTCGTGCAGCGTGAGCGTGGGCACGTGCGCGGCGGCCGCGCGCTGCGCGGCGGTCGGCCGCGGGCCCATCGTCGCGAGGTGCACCTCCACGCCGTGCGGCGCCAGCGCGCGCGCCAGCTCCAGTGCGTAGCTCCAGACGCCGCCGACGGCGTCGGCCGTCATGAGCACGCGCCCATGCGACGCCCGCGCTCGTGCGCCGGTCACGGTCCCACCTCCGCGCGGCCGTAGATGCCGTCGAGCGCGGCCGCGACCTCGACGATCCGCTCGACGTCGGGATCGAACCGAGCGCCGGAGGCGAGCGCGCGCGCCCACGCGACGGCCGCGCGCCCGCCCCACGCATCGGGCGGCTCGGCCAGCGTCGCGCGCGCGGTGCCGCGGAAGCGCTGCGCGACGAAGTCGTAGAACGACCCGTCCACGTTGCGAAGCGCGGCGCCGCCCTCGGTGCCGTAGAACGCGGCCTCGATCACCGCGTCCTGTCCGGCGCTCAGGTGCCAGGAGCAGGCGAGGCGCACGGTGGCGCCGGTCGCCAGCTCGAGCGTCGCGACCGCGTGGTCCTCGACCTGACGCGCGGGGTCCGCGAGCGCGCGGCCCTGCGCGTACAGCCGTCCGTCGACGCGACGCACCGCGGGCCACCCGAGCGTCCACAGCGCGAGATCGACGAGGTGGATGCCGAGGTCGATGACGCACCCGCCGCCGGCGAGCGCGGGATCGCGGAACCACGCCTTGTCCGGTCCGTACGCGTTGTGGAACACGAGGTCCACCGCGTACACCGCGCCGAGCGCGCCCTCCCGCACCAGGTCGCGCACCGCGCGCGCGCCGGCCGTGTGGCGGTACGAGAGGTCGACGCCCAGCAGCCGGTCGGCGGCGCGCGCCGCATCCACCACGCGGCGCGACTCGGCGGCGGTGCGCGCGAGCGGCTTCTGGCAGAACACCGCGCATCCGCGCTCCAGCGCCGCGATGGCCTGCGGCGCGTGCAACGCGCTCGGCGTCGCGATCACGAGGCCGTCCAGCTCGAGATCCAGCAGCGCGTCCAGCGATCCGACCACGCACGCACCGGGTACGGCGTCCGCCGCCTGCGCGGCCGCGTCGGGCGAGGCGTCGGCGATGGCGGCGACGGTCGCGCAGCCGTCCGCCGCGATGGCCTGCATCCGATGACGCCCGATCCAACCGGTGCCGAGGAAGCCCAGGCGCGGAGGCGTCGCGCGCGGCGGCGCGAGGCTCGGCGTCGCGAGCTGCAGCGTCGCGTCGCTCATGCGGTCACCAGCGCCTTGAGGAACCCGTCGGGGCGCCTGCGCGTCGCCTCGAACGCCGCGGCCAGCCCGTCGAGCGGATGGCGGTGCGTGTAGAGCGGATCGGGATCGAGCCGCCCCGCGGCCACCGCCTCGACCGCCTCGCGGATGCCCGCGACGTACGCGCGCGGGTCGCGCTCGTGCGCGTTGATCACGTCCAGCCCGCGCCAGTTCCAGAGGAACATGTTGACCTGCCGCGGTCCGTCCTGGTGGAAGCCGGCCACGACCAGCCGCCCGCGCTCCGCCGTGAGCTCGCCCGCCAGGTCGAGCGGCCACTGGAGCCCGACGCACTCGATCGTGCGGGCGCACATGGCGCCCGCGGTCAGCGCCTTCACACGCTCGATCACGCGCCAGTGATCGTCCATCGGCACCAGCTCGTGCGCGCCGAACTGCCGCGCCACGTCGAGCGCGAACGGCCGGCGCGAGACGGCGATCACGCGCGCGCCCGCGTCGGCGGCCAGGCGGCAGAGCAGCGCGCCGAGGAAGCCGACACCGACGATGGCGACGTCCTGCCCGGCCTCGATGCCGGCGCGCCGGGCGATGTTGAACGCGCACCCCAGCGGCTCGCCGGGGAACGGCCGGCCCGTGAGCGCGTCGGGCAGCGGCACCACGTGGTCGGCCGCGGCGACGTCGTGCGTGGCGTAGGCGGCGTACGACAGCGCGGCCACCCGCTGCCCGACGCGCAGCCCGCGCACGCCGTCGCCCAGCGCGTCGATCACGCCCCATCCCTCGTGCCCGGGCGCGCCGGGGGCCGCGGGGTAGGTGAACCACTCGCGCCCCTCCCACAGCGGCAGGTTGGACGCGCACACGCCGCTGCCCTCCAGCGCCACGCGCACCTGGCCCGGGCCGGGCGCGGGCGCCTCGACCGCGCGCAGCTCCACCACTCCCGGCGCGGTCAGCACGCAAGCACGCGCGGACGCGCCCGCGGCGTCGCCGCGCCGGACGCCCCACGCGGCACGCTCGAGGCTCGTGGTCACGCGGCCGCTCCCGCGTGCAGCGCCGGCGCACCGGCGCGCGACTCCACCAGCCAGGCGTACAGCCGCTCGACCCCGTCGGCCACGCCCGTGCGCGGCGTCCAGCCCGTCGCGGCCGCGAAGGCGCGCACGTCCGAGACGTAGTAGCGCTGGTCACCCGTGCGCCACTCGTCGAAGGTCACCGACGGCGCCTCCCCGCGCAGCACCGCGATGCGCTCCACGAGCTCGACGAGCGACGTCGTGTTCGCGGGCCCGCCGCCGATGTTGAAGGCGCGCCCCGCCAGCTCGTCCACGTGGCCGACGGCGCGCAGCATCGCGTCCACCAGGTCGTCGACGTACAGGACGTCGCGCACCTGCATGCCGTCGCCGTACAGCACGATCGGCCGCCCCTCGATCGCGCGGATCAGGAAGTGCGCGACCCACCCCTGGTCCTCGGTCCCGAACTGGTGTGGGCCGTAGATGCAGCTCATGCGGAAGACGACCGCGCGCAGGCCGTACGAGCGCGCGTAGTCGAGCACGTACTGGTCGGCGGTGCCCTTGCTGCAGCCGTACGGGCTGTGGAAGTCGAGGCGGCGGGCCTCCCCCACCCCGTACGCCGCGACGTCGGCGTCGACCGGCCCGTAGCGGCGCCCGTCGATCCCGATCGCCACGTCGGCGAGATCGCCGTAGACCTTGTTGGTGCTGGTGAAGAGCAGCGGCGGCGGGTCGCTCCGCTCGCGCAGCGCCTCCAGCAGGTTGAGCGTGCCGCGCGCGTTGACCTCGAAGTCGTCCACCGGATCGACGAGCGAGGTCGTGACCGCCACCTGCGCGGCGAAGTGGAACACGGCCGCCGCGTCGCGCGCCGCCCGCACGACGGCGTCGCCGTCGCGCACGTCGGCCACTATCGCGCGCACCCGGTCGCCGTGCGTCGCGCGCAGCCATGCGAGGTTCCGGTCGACGCCGGCGCGCGACAGGTTGTCGAGCACGACGACCTCGCGCCCGGCGCGCAGCAGCCGGTCGGCGACGTTGCAGCCGACGAAGCCCGCACCGCCGGTGATCAGCACCGGTCCGTCGCCGACGGCGCGCGAGAGGTCCGCCACCGTCCGGTCCTGCGCCGTCCGGTCCGTCAGTTCGCGCGCGCGTCTCATACGGTCAGCCCCCGCGCGGCCAGCTCCGCGCTCGCCTCGGCAACCCGGTCGGCGGCCGTCTGCCCCTCCAGCCACTCGGCGAGCTCCACGAGCCCGTCCTCGAGCGGCACGGCGGGCGCGTAGCCCAGCACGTCGCGCGCGCGCGCGACGTCGGCGACGCAGTGGCGGATGTCGCCGACCCGGTAGCGGCCGGTGATCTCCGGCGCGACGTACCCCTTGCCCAGCGCGCTCGCCATCCGCTCGGCGATCTCGCGGATGGAGTAGCGCCGGCCGCTGCCGACGTTGAAGACCTGCCCGTCGGCGTCCGGCGCCTCCAGCGCGAGCCGGCACGCGCGCGCGACGTCGTAGACGCTCACGAAGTCGCGCTGCTGCAGGCCGTCCTCGAAGACCATGGGCGCGCGATCGTTGAGGTAGCGCGACGCGAAGATCGCGAGCACGCCGGTGTACGGGTTCGACAGCGCCTGCCGCGTCCCGAACACGTTGAAGAAGCGCAGCGCCACGGTCGGGATGCCGTAGGCGCGCCCCACCATCAGGCACATCCGCTCCTGGTCGTACTTCGACAGCGCGTAGACGCTCGCGAGCGACGGTGGCTTGGTCTCCGGCGTCGGGAGCGGCTCGAGCGGCCGGCCCTGCGCATCGCGCGGCTCCCAGTCGCCGGCCACGAGCTGCTCGCGGGTCCGCTCCACGTCGGTGACGAGCGCGCCGTCAGGCGCGCGGTAGAGTCCCTCGCCGTAGAGCGACATGCTGGACGCGACGACGAGCCGCTGCAGCGGCGCCGTGCGCCCGCGGGCCACGATCGCCTCGAGCAGCACCGCGGTCCCCATGTTGTTGACGTCGGTGTACTGGGCGATCTCGTACATGCTCTGTCCGACCCCGACCGCTGCCGCGAGGTGAAAGACCGCGTCGACGCCGTCGAGCGCACGTCGCACCGCAGCCGGATCGCGGACGTCTCCCACCTGCAGCTCCACGTCGGCGTGCAGGTACTCGGGCCGGCGGCCGGCCTCGCCGGCGGCGCCGTGCACCTGCGGCAACAGGCTGTCGAGCGCGCGCACGCGATGCCCGGCGCGCAGCAGCTCGTCCGCCAGGTGCGAGCCGATGAATCCGGCGCCGCCGGTGATCAGGATGTGCTGACCCATGTGCCTCCCGTTCGGGCCCCGCGCTGCCGCGCCGTGTGGGCGATGCAGGCGCGCGGCCGGGGTGCGAAGGTGCCGATCGCGACGTCGCCGTCCGACTGCGGCGCATCGAGGGCACGAGTTCGTCGGCACGCGTGCAATTCGGACGCCATGCATCTACTTACGTTGCCGATTCCTTGGGATCGCAGTAATGGGAAGCACGTGCTTGCGATCCAATGGCACGCGCTTTCGAGCGTATGTAGATGAACGTCGCCGATTCACGCGCGCCGTGCGCGAAGCTTGCACGCGCCACGTGCATGCGGATCGTCGTCTTCGGCCTCAGCGTGAGCTCGTCCTGGGGAAACGGGCATGCCACGCTCTGGCGTGCACTGCTGCACGCCCTCGCGCGCGCCGGCCACCGCGCCGACTTCTTCGAGCGCGACGTGCCCTACTATGCCGCGCATCGCGACCTGCGGGCGCTGCCGCGCGGGGAGCTCGTGCTTTACAATGATTGGGAATCCATACGTCCGGCGGCGCGCGCGGCGCTCGCCCGCGCGGATGTCGCGATCGTCACGTCGTACTGCGCGGACGCGACGGCCGCGTGCGCGCTCGTGCTCGAGACGCCGCACGTCGTGCGCGCGTTCTACGACCTCGACACGCCGGTCACGCTCGCGCGTCTCGACGACGGCGAGGCGGTCGCGTATCTGCCCGCGCACGGCCTCGGCGACTTCGACCTCGTGCTCAGCTACACGGGCGGGCGCGCGCTCGCGGCTCTGCGCGCGCGGCTCGGCGCGCGGCGCGTCGTGCCGCTCTATGGAAGCGTCGACCCGGACGCGCACCGCCCCGCGCCGCCGCGCGACGACTGGCGCTGCGACCTGTCGTACATCGGTACGTACGCCGCAGATCGGCAGACCGACGTCGATGCGCTTCTCCTCCAGCCGGCGCGCGCGTCCCCGCAGCGTCGCTTCGTGCTCGCCGGGTCGCAGTATCCACCCGACTTCCCGTGGACGCCGAACCTCTGGTACCTGCAGCACCTGCCGCCGGCCGACCATCCCGCGTTCTACGCGTCCAGCCGCCTCACGCTGAACGTCACGCGCCGCGCGATGGCCAGCATGGGCTGGTGCCCGTCGGGCCGCCTCTTCGAGGCCGCCGCGTGCGGCGTTCCCATCCTCACGGACGCGTGGGACGGCCTGGAGGCGTTCTACACGCCTGGGACGGAGATCCTCGTGGCGACCGGCGCGGACGACGCGCTGCGCGCCCTCGAGCGCGACGACGGGGAGCTGACGGCCATCGCGCGGCGCGCGCGCGAGCGCACGCTGGACGAGCACACCGCCGACCACCGCGCGGCGGAGCTGATCGCCGCGCTCGAAGCCGCCGCCTCGCCGAGCGTCCTCGGCACGAACGCCGGATCCTGACCATGTGGGGGATCGTCCCAGCCGCGGGCCACGGCTCGCGCATCCAGCCGCTCGCCTTCTCCAAGGAATTGCTGCCCGTGGGCAGTCGCATGGAGAACGGGACCGAGCGCCCGCGCGCCGTGAGCGAGTACCTCGTCGAGCGCATGGTGCGCGGCGGCGCGACGCGGCTCTGCTTCGTGGTCTCGCCTGGCAAGGCCGACATCCTGGCCTACTACGGTGGCGCCGCCTGCTCGGCGCACGTCTGCTTCACCGTGCAGCCGCAGCCGGCCGGGCTCTGCGACGCGCTCTTCCGCGCGCTCCCGTTCATCGCGCCCGCGGACGACGTGCTGGTGGGGCTGCCGGACACGATCTGGTTCCCGGCCGACGGCTTCCGCGCGCTCCCGGACGGGGCCTTCTCGTTCCTGCTCTTCCCGGTCGCGCATCCCGAGGTGTTCGACGCCGTGCTCACGGACGCGCACGATCGCGTGGTCGAGATCCAGGTCAAACAGCCCGCGCCGCGCACCGAGTGGGTATGGGGCGCGTTCAAGCTCACCGGCCGCATGCTCGCCGAGCTGCACGCGCTCTGGCTGCGCCGCGACCGCGCCGACGAGTACGTCGGCACGCTGGTCAACGCCTGGCTGGCCGAGGGGAACGCGGCCCGCGCCGTCCGCGCCGGCGCGACCTACGTCGACGTCGGCACGCTGCACGGCTACCACGAGGCGCTGCACGCGCTCCAGCATCGCGCCACGTCGGACGAGGTCGACCCGAGCCGTCCGGGCGTCGTGGTGCCCCGCGCGCTCGGCGCCGCGCGGCGGTGAAGCGAAGCGGGCGGCGCACCATGTGGTGCGCCGCCCGCTTCCGTCATCCCGCGTCGACCGGGATCAGCGCGTGTAGTCCGCCCAGCGGCGGATCGCCTTCTGGCACGTCGGCCACTGGCCGGCGGTCCCGCGCGCCACGTCGCCGATGCGCACCGCGCGCTCGCGCGACGTCGTCTGCGGATCCTCCGACGCCAGGTACGCGAGCATCGCGACCAGCGTCGCGTTGGCCTTCACGTCGTCGAACGAGATCTTGTCGAACGTGTCGCGGTTGGTGTGCCACGTGTACGTGCCGTAGTCCCACGGCGCGGAGCCGAGGCCGAACGCCGGCGCGCCCGCGCAGATGAACGACGCGTTGTCGCTGCCGCCACCCGACGGCGAGCCCGGGAAGCGGTACTGGATCTGATTCGTGAGCTCGCTCGGCAGGCGCGACGCCCAGCGGCCCCACGCCTCGCCGGCGCCCACCAGGCCCGACGGCGACACGTTGACGATGCGTCCCGTGCCGTTGTCCTGGTTGAACAGCGCCTGCAGCCCCTTCACCACCTCGGGGTGGTCCTCGACGAACGCGCGCGAGCCATTGAGGCCCTGCTCCTCGCTCGTCCAGTGGCCGACGACGATCGTGCGCTTCGGGCGCGGATAGGCCTTCGCCAGCAGGCGCATCGCCTCCGCCATCACGACGGTGCCGGTCGCGTTGTCCGTCGCGCCCGAGCCCGCGTCCCACGAGTCGAGGTGCGCGGAGAGCACGACGTACTCGTCGGGCTTCTCGCTGCCGCGGATGGTCGCGACCGTGTTGAACGTCGGCACCTCGCCGGTGAACTGCGCGTCGCCGCGCACGCGCAGCTGCGGGCCCTGGCCGCGCTCCGCGAGGCGGTACACGAGCGTGTAGTCCTCGCAGCTCAGGTCGAGCGCGGGCGCGCGCTCGTTGCGCGTGTAGAAGACCTTGTTCACGCCCCAGCCGCCCTGGTACAGCGACGCGACCACGCCGAGCGCGCCCGCGCGCTCCAGCGCGAGCCCGAGCGTGCCGGTGCCGAGCGAGAGGTTGAGGCCCGTCTTGCGCACGCGATCGGTCCACGCGGTGCGGATCGAGTCGCGCTCCTTCCGGACGCGGGCGAGCGTCTGCGGCGTCGCGGCACGCTCCCAGCTGTCGTCGGCGCGGCAGGTGGGGTGCGGCTGCGAGACGAGCACGAACTTGCCGCGCGCCTGCGGCAGCCACGCCGCGAACGCCGCGCTGTCGGCGACGTCGGGAAGGATCACGACCGGGCCGCTGACGTCGCGGCCGTTCGTGCCCGGGCTCCACGCCAGCATCGTCCCCTCGAGCGTGCGGACGCGCGGCGCGATCAGGTCGACGTGCGACGGGCCGCGGCGCCACCCCTTCCAGGTGCCGACGCGCTCGTTCTTCGCCTGCACGCCCCAGCCGGCGTAGGTCTTCACGAGCCAGTCGTGCGCCGACTGGATGCCCGGCGTGCCGGTGAGGCGCGGGCCGATCGAGTCGGTGAGCGTCTGCAGGAGCGGCACGACCTGCGAGCTGTCCATGCCGGCCGTCCACAGGCGCGGCAGCACCTGGTCGGCGACGGGGATGGTCTGCGCGCCGGCGCGCGAACCGAAGGGCGCGGCGGCGAGGGCGGCCAGCGCGAGCGGCGTGGCGCGGGAGAGGAGCGAGCGGCGGGTCAGGGGAGGCTCCGGGTGGGGGTGGAGGGGGTCGGCGGGGATTCTAAGGCAGCGACCGGCACGACGACGGCCCGGTGACCTGCGCGGGGCTTACGCAGCCGGCGGACGGGGCGTTGCCCGAAGAGACCCCGACAGTCACCTTTCGGAGCCTCCGACCCGCATGCCCGCCATCGCCACCCGCCCGCGCCGCCCCGCGTCCGACGACGCCGACGAGGCCCCGCCGCTCCTCCGCCTGCTCGACGCGGCGGAGGAGGCCGGGGAGCTCGACGTGCGGCAGGTGGCGGCGGCACTCGGCCTCGACACGCCGTCGTTGCGCGCGGCGCTGGCCGCGCCGGGCGCGCTCGACCGGGCGCAGCGCGACGCCCTGGGCGGGGCGCTGGGGCTGGACCGGACGCGGCTGCGCGCGCTGCTGGGGCCCGAGGCGGCGCCGATGCTCGCCTCGTCCGAGGAGGGCGCGGCAGCCGCGCCGGCCGCGGTCGTCGAGGAGCACGCGCCCGCGCCGCGCTCCACCGCGGAGCTGCTGGAGCGGACGGTGCTCGCGATCGACGACGCGGCGCCGTGGGGCCGCGCCGCGCGGCTGGCGGTGCTCGACGCGGCCGAGCGGGGGGCGCAGGCGGCAGGGCGTGCGGTGCCGCGCGAGCTGCACGCGCTGCGCGCGCGCGTGCGCGGCGCGCCGCTCGCGACCGCGCCCGTCGTGGAGGATGCGACGCTCGATGCGCCGCGTCGGCCGCGCGGCCCGATGCCGCCGGAGGACGTGCAGGTCCTCGACGACGTCGTGCGCACGGTGCGCGCGCTGCAGACCGCCGGCTCGGGCTACGACGACCTGTTCGCGCCCGTGCACGACGACGCGATCCTCGCGCTGCTGCGGCGCTTCACGCTCGCGGTGCACGAGGCGCCGCTGGGCGCGACCTGCGCGGTGGTGGTGACGCCCGCGCTGTACGGGCGCGCGGTGCTGGTGCGCTCGTCGCAGGCGAGCGCGGAGCAGCGGCGCGTGGCGCGGCGCGTGGCGCTGGCGCACGCGGCGGCGGGACACGTGCGCGAGGAGCGTCCCCTGCCCGCGCCCGCGCCGCCGCACGAGGCGCGCGTCGCGGCGCTGGTCGCGCTGGCGGACCTCGTCCCCTTCTGGCAGCTGGGGCATGCGCGCCGCCGCGCGCGGCTGGGCTGGGGCGCGCTCACCGACGACGTCGCGCGGCAGGCCGCGGCGCTCGCGGGCGACTGGACGTGGGCGTGGGCGCGCGAGGTCGCGCGGCTGCGCGTGGCGCTCTATCGGCGCGACGGTCTGTGAGCGATCCGGGCGCGCCGGACCCGAACGGCAATGCAAGGATGAAGATCGGATAAAGTCGGATAACGACGGAGGGCTCCGCGTGCCGCGATGTATCTCGCACCCTCACGGAGCTCTCCGTCGTTATCAGACCTTCTCAGATTCTCATCCTTGCTGCCGTTGTAGTTCGGGTCCGGCGCGACATCAGACGCCCAGCGCGTCCGCCGCCTCCTTGAGGATCGCCGCGCTCCGGCGCAACGCCGCGCGCTCGGCGTCGTCCAGCTCCGGCGCCAGCGTGCGCAGCGCGCCCTGCGCCCCCACGACGCGCGGCAGCGAGAGCGCGATCTCCGGCACGCCCTCCACGTCCGGCGTGATCGTGCTGACCGTCATCACGGTGCGCTCGTCGGCGCGCACGATCTCCACCAGCCGCGCCAGCCCGGCGCCGATGCCGTGCCACGTCGCGCCCTTCCCGCCGATGATGCGGTACGCCGCGCGGCGCACGCCCTCGTCCACCCGCGCGCGCACCGCGTCCGTCACCGCGCAGCGCGGGTCGTCCGCGAACGCCGCCAGCGGCACGCCGCCGACGCGCGCGCTGGACCACGCCAGCACCTCCGAGTCGCCGTGCTCGCCCAGCACGTACGCGTGCACCGAGGTCGGCGCGACGTCCAGCTGCTCGCCGAGCAGCGCGCGGAAGCGCGCCGTGTCGAGGATCGTGCCCGAGCCGATGACGCGCTCCGGCGGCGTGCCCGCGACCTCGTGCGCCACGCGCGCGGCGACCTGCGTCATCACGTCCACCGGGTTCGTGGCGACGAGCAGCATCGCCCCGGGCGAGGCGCGCAGCACCTGCGGCACGATCGTGCGGAAGACGTCGGCGTTGCGCTGCAGCAGGTCGAGCCGCGACTCGCCGGGCTTCTGCGCCACGCCCGCCGTCAGCACGACGACGTCCGCGCCCTCCGCGGCGCCCGCGGGCCCCGACCGCACGCGCACCGGCGACGAGAACGGCGTCGCATGCAGGATGTCCTCCGCGTGCGCGGCGGCGCGGTGCTCGTCCTGGTCCACCAGCACCACCTCGGACGCCGCGCCGCGCAGCACCAGCGCGTACGCGGCCGAGCTGCCCACCTGTCCCGCGCCGACGACGGCGACCTTCATCTGCGGCTCCGTGTGGAAGTGGAGGATGGGTGGCGCGCCGTGCCGTCAGCGCCGCCCGTCGAGCGCCATGCGCAGCGCGAGGCCGCCCAGCACGGTGCCCATGAGCCAGCGCTGCGCGCGCGCCCACAGTGGTCGCGTGCCGAGGAAGCTGGCGATGCCGCCAGCCGTGCAGACCACGGTCCCGTTGACCATCATGCTGACCGCGATCTGCACCGCGCCCAGCTGGAGGCTCTGCGCCAGCACGCTCCCACGGCCGGGCCGCACGAACTGCGGCAGCAGCGACAGGTAGAGCGCCGCGGCCTTCGGGTTCAGCAGGTTGGTGAGCAGCCCCATGACGAACAGCCGCCGGTCCGAGTCGGGCGCGAGCGCGCGCACCTCGAACGGCGAGCGCGCACCCGGCCGCAGCGCCTGCCACGCGAGCCATCCGAGGTACGCCGCCCCCGCGATGCGCAGCACGTCGTACGCGAGCGGCGCCGCCATCGCGACCGCGGTGATGCCGAACGCCGTCAGCAGCAGGTAGATCCCGAAGCCGACCGCGATGCCGCCGAGCGACACGAGCCCCGCGCGACGCCCCTGCGACACCGACCGCGACGCCAGGTACATCATGTTCGGGCCCGGCGAGAGCGCCATGCCGAGCGCCACGCCGGCGAAGGCCGCGAGCGTCGGCCCTGGGACCGTCGTCATGCGCTCAGAGCACCGCGCGGAAGTGGAAGCACTGGATCGCCATCCCCTCGCGGAAGTAGAAGCGGTGCGCCCGCTCGCGCACGGTGTTCGAGAGCAGGTGCAGCTCCCGGCAGCCGTGCGCGCGCGCCTCGTCGCGCAGCCAGGCCAGCAGCGCGGCGCCGTGGCCACGCGATCGCTCGGTCTCGTCACTCACGAGGTCGTCGAGCATCAGCACGCGGCCCGCGTAGAGCGTCCCGTGCATGCGGTAGCCCGCCGCCGCGCGCACCTCGCCGTCCTCGACCACCGCGGCCAGGCGATAGCCGTCGTCGGCCATCAGGGTCCGAATGACGGCGAGGTAGCCGTCGCCCTCGGGCAGGTGCGGGCGCAGCTGCCGCATCACCCGGCAGGTGGCGAGGATCTGCGCGTCGGACTCGGCGCGGACGATGGGCACGGGCGGTCGGGGCGGCGGATGGAGGATCGGCAGGGCCCACCAAGCCTAAGCGAGGGCCGCGGCCCACGGCCAGCGTTCCGTCGCCGCGCGCGTCGGCTAGAATGCGCTGTCCGCCGCATTCGTGCGACCCAACCCCGCGCCCCTTCCCGCGCCATGCCGACCGACGCGTCCGTCCGCTTCTTCCGCTGGTCCGACATGCCCAAGGAGACCGTCACCAGCGAGATCTCGCGCCGCCTGATCACGGGCGACCGGATGATGCTCGCGCACGTCTACCTGACGAAGGGCAGCCTCGTGCCGCAGCACTCGCACGAGAACGAGCAGATCACCTACATCCTCGAGGGCGCGCTGCACTTCTACATCGGCGCCGACCGCTCCGAGGAGATCATCGTGCGCGCGGGCGAGGTGCTGCACATCCCGTCGAACGTGCCGCACGAGGCGCGCGCGCTGGAGGACACCCTCGACGTGGACATCTTCTCGCCGCCGCGGCAGGACTGGCTGGACCACACCGACACGTACTTCCACCGCAAGGACGCGTAACGCGTGAGCCGCGACGAGCAGGACGCCGACGGGGACGACGAGACGCGCGGTGGGAGCTGGCTCACCTACCGCTACCGGCTCGGCGGCGGCCGCAGCGACGCGCACGGGACGATCAAGGCGCCGTCGTTCCTGAGCGCCGCGCGTCGCCTGCTCGAGCGCCGGCTCGCGCCGCACGTGGGCGACGGGACGGCGTACCTCCGCCTGCGCGCGGCGGGCGAGGACGAGGTGCTCGTGCGCGTCACGCCCTCCCCCGACGGGCGCGGCGCCCCGCGCCTGGAGACAGTGCCGTCCGACGCGTTCGACTTCGGCGAGCCGGACGTGTCGGACGACCGCTGATCCGCGCCGCTCACGTCGACGGAAGCACCTCGACGTTGAACACGAGCACCGAGTTGCCCGGGATCGGCCCGTTGGCGCGGCTGCCGTAGCCGAGCGAGGGCGGGATGACGAGCTGTCGCCGCTCGCCCACGCGCATGCCGACGATCCCCTGGTCCCAGCCGGCGATCACCTCGCCGCGGCCGAGGTTGAAGGTGTACGTCGACGACTCGAACTGCGTGCCGTTCGACAGCCACCCCGTGTAGCGCACCGAGATGCGCTGCCCGTTCGCGACCGTCGCGGCGGTCGCGGGCGCGCTCGCCAGCGTGCGGTACCAGAGCCCCGTCGGCGTCTTCGTCCAGCCCGAGGCCGACACGTCGACGCCGAGCGACGGCGCGAACGTCGTCGCCTCGATGCTGGTGAAGGTCGTGGGCGCCGTCGTGGCGTCGTCGTCGCTGCAGGCGGCGAGCGGCAGGGCAAGCGCGAGCAGCGGGGTGAGCAGGCGGGAGAGACGCATCGGGAATGGTGAGCGCGTGATCGCCGGGTGGAAGCCGGTGAAGCTAGCGGACCGGCCCGTGACTCACGCAGTGATTATGCTCAGGGACCGCGACCCCGCCGGATCGCGACCACCCTCCAACCAGAACTCGCTCGTGGATCTCGGACTGACTGGGAAGGTCGCCCTCGTCGCGGCGTCGAGCCGCGGCCTTGGCCGCGCGATCGCCGAGGAGCTGGCGGCCGAGGGCGCGCACCTCGTGATGTGCGCGCGCGGCGCCGACGCGCTGCGCGAGGCCGCCGATGCGATCCGGGCCGCGCATCCGGGCGTGCGCGTCGTCGACGTCGCGGCCGACCTCAGCGAGCCCGCCGACGTCGGGCGCGTGGTCGCGGCCGGGCTGCGCGAATTCGGGCGCATCGACGTGCTGGTGACCAACACCGGCGGCCCGCCGGCGGGCCCCTTCGAGAGCCACTCGGCCGACGCCTGGCGCGACGCCGTGCGCGCGAACCTCGACAGCGTCGTCAACCTGACGCGCGCCGTGCTGCCCGGGATGAAGGAGCGGCGCTGGGGGCGCATCGTCAACGTGACGTCGATCGCCGTCAAGCAGCCCGTCGACAACCTGATCCTCTCCAACAGCGTGCGCGCCGCCGTCACGGGCTTCGCGCGCACGCTCGCCAACGAGGTCGCGCCGTTCGGGGTCACGGTGAACAACGTGCTGCCCGGCTACACGCGCACGCAGCGCGTCGACCAGCTGGCGGCGCGCAACGCCCAGCTGCGCGGCACGTCCGCGGACGCCGAGGTGGCCGTCTGGGAGCAGCAGATCCCGATGGCTCGGCTCGGCGAGCCGCGCGAGTTCGCGGCGATGGTCGCCTTCCTCTGCTCCGAGCGCGCCAGCTACACCACCGGCGCCAACGTCCCGGTCGACGGCGGCTGGATTCGCGGCCTGCTCTGACGCCTCTGACGCTCCGTTCCCCACCGCGCATCCCCCGCATGTCCAGCCCCGTCCTCGTCGAGCGCCCGCGCTCCGACACCGGCCTCGCGCCCCACCTCGCGCAGCTCTCCGGCGAGGGCGCGCTCGACGTCTTCCGCCGCGCCACGGAGCTCGAGCGCATGGGCCGGCGCATCGTGCACCTGGAGCTCGGCGCCCCTGACGTGGACGCGCCGCCGCACGTCACCGAGGCCGCGGTCCGCGCGCTGCGCGAGGGCGACGCGCGCTACGTCGCGCCGGTGGGGCTGCCCGCGCTCCGCGAGGCGATCGCCGCCGACGTGCAGTCGCGCGGCGTCGCGGCCGACGCCGACCAGGTGATCGTGACGCCGAGCGCGAAGACGGCGGTGTTCTACGCGATGCTGGCGACCATCGCGCCGGGCGACGAGGTGCTCGTGCCCGATCCCGGCTTCCCGATCTATCCGTCGGTGACGCGCTTCGCGGGCGGCATGCCGGTGGGCTACGGCGTCGACGCGAACGACGCGCCCGACGTGGACGACATCGAGGCGCGCGTCACGCCGCGCACGCGCGTCCTCGTGCTCAACTCGCCCAACAACCCCACCGGCGGCGCGCTCGACGACGCGGCGACCGCGCGGCTGGCGGCGCTGGTGGAGCGGCACGACCTGCTGGTGGTGACGGACGACATCTACTCGCGGCTCGTCTACGAGGGCGGCCGCGCGCCGACGATCGCCGTGCACGAGGGCGCACGCGAGCGCACGCTGCTGATCGACGGCTTCTCCAAGACGTACGCGATGACGGGCTACCGCCTGGGCTACCTCGTCGCGCCGCGCCGCTGGGTCGAGCCGCTGACGACGCTCGCCATCAACGGCCACACGTGCGTGCCGCCGTTCGTGCAGCGGGCCGGCATCGCGGCGCTCACCGGGCCGCAGGACATCGTGCCGACGCAGGTCGCCGCGTACCGCGCGCGGCGCGACCTGCTCGTCGCGGGGCTCAACGCGCTGCCCGGCGTGCGGTGCCCCACGCCGGCGGGCGCGTTCTACGTCTTCCCCGATTTCAGCGCGCTCCTCGCGCGGACCGGCGGCACGTCGCGCGGGCTGGCGCACCGGCTGCTCGAGGACCATGGCCTGGCGGCGATCGACGGGCGCGCGTTCGGCGCGCGCGGCGAGGGGCGGCTGCGCTTCTCGTTCGCGAGCGCGCAGGCCGACCTCGACGCCGCCATCGCGCGCGTGGGGGACGCCGTGCGCGCACTCGGCGGCTGAGCGATCGGATTCAGCCCGTCGCCGCGACCGCGGTCGCGGCGACGGGCGCGGCGGCGGGCGCGCTCCATTCGCGCGCGCCGACGTTCCGGAACGGCCCCTCCCACACCATCCCGTCCGGACCGATCGCGTCGCGCACGCGCGCGGCCAGCGCGGCGCCGGCCTCCGCGCCGCCCACGACGCCGAAGACGGTCGGGCCGCGCGCGCTCTGCCCCGCCCCGGCGGCGCCCCAGTCGAGCATCGCCGGCACGAGGTCGTTGCTCGCGTCGGCCGCGGTCGCGCCGTGCGGCGCCGCGGCCAGCCAGCGGCCGGTGAGCTGCTGGATCTCCGTCAGCGTGCCGCCGAACGTCGCCAGGTCGCCCTCCGCCAGCGCGGGCAGCAGCGACATCAGCACCAGGTGCGCGACGCGCTCCACCTCGCGCGCGGGCGGGAGGTCGGCGGGCAGCTCCTCGATCGTGCCACCCGCGCGCGGCACCGACGGCAGCGCGACGACGCAGCGCCACTCCGTCGGGATCGCGAGCCGCGCGAGGAAGGGCGCGGGATCGTCGCGGTCCACGCGCCGGCCACCCTCCAGCACCAGTCCACCGGCGTCGAACAGCATCGTGCCGATGGCCGAATGGCGCCCCCGGCCCAGCGCGCGGGCGAGCGCGGGCGCGGCGGTGTCGAGACCGTGCAGCTCCGCCAGCCCGCGCGCCACCGCGAGCGCGAGCTGCGTCCCCGACCCCAGCCCGGCGTGCATCGGCAGCGCCCGGTGCACCCGGACGTGCGCGCCGCGCGCGATGCCGTGGTGACGGAGGAAGGTGCGCGCGGCGTCCAGCGCGCGCGTCGCGTCCTCGCCCACGGCGTCGACGGTGCCGCCGTCGGTGAGCTCCGTCGACACGAGCAGCGTCGGCAGCGGCGCGGAGGCGCCGATCCCGCCGAAGCGGCGCCCGAGCGCGCCGCGCAGGTCGAGCACGCCGAAGTGGAGCCGGGCCGCCGCCTCGACGAGGACGGCGCGGTCGCGGGTCGCGCGGGTCATCCATCACCTCGCCGAACGGGTGGTTGGCGCGAAGTTGCCGGCCGGCCGCGACGGTGTCAATCAGCGGTCGGCCAGCGGCGCGATTGACACCCTCGTGCGCGCGGCCTATCTCGCGGCATGCGCGTGGCGGATGCCGGCGCGGCGCCCGGCGTCGCGCGACACGAGGTGCGGCGGGTCGAGGGCGCGCGCGAGGCGCGGGCGGACGACGACCTGCTCGCGGTCGAGGAGCCGCTCCTGATCGAGCTGGCGCACGACCGCGACGGCGGGCGCGTCACCGACAGCGTCGCCGTCACCATGCGCACGCCCGGCCACGACGTCGAGCTCGCGCTCGGCTTCCTCTGGGCCGAAGGGATCCTCGCGGACGCCGACGAGCTGCTGCGCGCGCCCGAGGCCCTCGACGCCAACACCGTGCGCGTCACGCTGCGCACCGGCGTACCGGTCGACCTGCGGCGGCTGGAACGCCACTTCCACACGACCTCCAGCTGCGGCGTGTGCGGCAAGACGTCGCTGGAGGCGCTCGCGGCCGCTCGACCGATCGCGCTCCCGGCCGCGCATCCCATCGTGGACGCGACGACGATCCACGCGCTGCCGGACGCGCTGCGCGCCGCACAGGACGTCTTCGCGAGCACGGGTGGGCTGCACGCCGCCGCGCTGTTCACGCCGGATGGGCGGCTGCGGTGCGTGCGCGAGGACGTCGGGCGCCACAACGCGGTCGACAAGCTGGTGGGTCGGCTGCTCCTCGACGGCGCGCTGCCGATGCACGACGGCGTGCTGCTGGTGAGCGGGCGCGCGAGCTTCGAGCTGGTGCACAAGGCGCTCGCCGCCGGCATCCCCGTCCTCGCCGCGGTCGGCGCGCCGTCGAGCCTCGCGGTCGAGACGGCGCGCGCGTACGACGCGACGCTCGTCGGCTTCGTGCGCCAGCAGCGCTTCAACGTCTACGCGGGTGCGGCGCGCATCCGCACGGAGTGAGGATGGACGAGACGCCGGAGCTGCCGAGCGCACAGACGCCGCCCGAGACCGAGCACCCGCACGTCGGGAAGGCGAGCACCGTCGCCGCGGGCGTCGCCGCCGTCGTGCAGACCGCGCGCTGGGGGCTGCGCGAGATGGGACCGGTGCGCACCGTGCGCACCCTGCTCGCCGTCAACCAGGTGGACGGCTTCGACTGCCAGAGCTGCGCGTGGCCCAGCCCCAACGGCGCGCGCCACACGGCGGAGTTCTGCGAGAACGGCGCGAAGGCCGTCGCCGACGCCGCGACGAGGAAGCGCGTCGGACCCGACTTCTTCACCGCGCACTCGGTGCTCGAGCTGTCGCGGCAGAGCGACCAGTGGCTCAACGCGCAGGGCCGCCTCACGCACCCGATGGTGCTGCGCGAGGGCGCCACACACTACGCGCCCATCACGTGGGACGAGGCGTTCGCGCTGATCGCCGCGGAGCTGCACGCGCTCGACACGCCCGACGCGGCGGCGTTCTACACCTCGGGGCGCACGAGCAACGAGGCCGCGTTCCTCTGGCAGCTGTTCGTGCGGCAGTACGGGACCAACAACCTCCCCGACTGCTCCAACATGTGCCACGAGTCGAGCGGCGAGGCGCTCAACGAGGCGATCGGCGTCGGCAAGGGGACGGTGACGCTCGAGGACTTCGAGCGGGCGGACTCGATCTGGATCTTCGGGCAGAATCCGGGAACCAATCATCCGCGCATGCTGACGTCGCTGCAGGCGGCGAAGGCGAACGGCTGCACGATCGTCACGGTGAACCCGCTGCCGGAGGTCGGCACGACGGCGTTCGCGAACCCGCAGCACCTGAGCCATCCGCTGAAGGCGATCCCGGTGCTGCTGGGGCGCGCGACGCCGCTCACCGACCTGTTCGTGCCGGTGCGCATCAACGGCGACGTGGCGTTCCTGCAGGGCGTGATGAAGGAGATGCTGGCGGAGGAGGACGCCCGACCGGGCACCGTCTTCGACCAGGTCTTCATCCGCGAGCACACCGTCGGCTACGAAGCGTTCATCGCCGGGCTGCGCGCGGCGTCGTGGGACGTCATCGTCGAGCAGTCGGGCGCGTCGCGCGCGCAGATCCGCGAGGCGGCGGCGATCGCGATGCGCTCGGAGCGGATGATCTGCTGCTGGGCGATGGGCCTCACGCAGCACCGCAACGCCGTCGACACGATCCAGGAGGTCGCCAACTTCCTGATGCTCCGCGGGCACCTCGGCCGCCCCGGCGCGGGGGCGTGCCCGGTGCGCGGCCACAGCAACGTGCAGGGCGACCGCACGATGGGCATCTGGGAGAAGATGCCCGACGCCTTCCTCGACCGGCTGGGCGCGGAGTTCGGCTTCGCGCCGCCGCGGGCGCACGGCGCCGACACGGTGCAGACGATCGAGCGGATGCACGCCGGCACGATCCGCGTCTTCGTCGCGATGGGCGGCAACTTCCTCTCCGCGACGCCGGACACCGGCTTCACCGCGGAGGCGCTGCGCCGCTGCCGGCTCACCGCGCACGTGGCGACCAAGCTCAATCGCGCGCACCTCGTCACCGGCCGGCAGGCGCTGATCCTCCCCTGCCTCGATCGCAGCGAGCACGACGTGCGGCCCGGCGGCGAGCAGTTCGTGACCGTCGAGGACTCCATGGGGATCGTCAACCCGTCGCGCGGCGTGCTGCCGCCCGCGAGCGAGCAGCTGCTGAGCGAGCCGCGCATCGTCGCCCGCCTCGCGCAGGCGACGCTCGGCGACCGCACGACGGTGGCGTGGAGCGCGCTGGCCGACGACTACGACCGCGTGCGCGACCACATCGCGCGCGTCGTCCCCGGCTTCGACGACTTCAACGCGCGGATCCGCCGCGGGCCGTGGTACCTGTACAACGCCGTGCGCGACGAGCGGAAGTTCAACAACGGCATCGGCAGGGCGAGGTTCACCGTACACGACATCCCGCGGCACGACCTGCCCGCGGGCCAGTACCTGATGATGACCATCCGCACGCACGACCAGTTCAACACGGTCGTCTACGGCCTCGACGACCGCTACCGTGGCGTCTTCGGCGGCCGGCGCGTGGTCTTCATGAACCGCGACGACATGGCGGACGCGGGGCTCGCGCAGGGCGACCTCGTGGACCTCACGAGCCACTTCGCGGGCGAGACGCGCACCGCGCCGCACTGGCTCGTCGTGCCGTACGCCATCCCGCGCCGCTGCACCGCGACCTACTTCCCCGAAGGCAACGCGCTGGTGCCCGTGCGCAGCACCGCGCGCCGCAGCAACACGCCGACCTCCAAGAGCGTGCGCATCAGCATCGCGCGCTCGGTCGGCGGCGCGCCGCCGGCCTGACGCCGCACGGTCACTCCCGTTCCAGCTTCGCGAGCTGCGGCTCGACCTCGGTCGCCATGCAGTGCGGGCAGATGCCGTGGCTGAAGCGCGTGCGCGTGTGCCGCGCGAGGTAGCTCTCCACCGAGTCCCAGTAGTTCTTGTCGTCGCGGATGCGGCGGCAGTACGAGCAGATGGGGAGGATGGCCTGCAGCGTCTGCACCTCCGCCAGCGACGCCTGCAGCTCGGCGATCAGGCGCGCGCGCTCGTCCTCCGCCGCCCGGCGCGCGGTGATGTCGCGGGCGACGGCGTAGATGGTCCGGTCGTTGGTCGACGGCGCGGAGTTCCACAGCAGCCAGCGGTACGAGCCGTCGCGGCACAGGTAGCGGTTCTCGAAGCCGCGCGCCATGCCGCCGCCGCGCACCTGGCCGTTCTGCTGCAGCGTGCGCTCGCGGTCGTCCGGGTGCACGAACTCGATGAACCGCCGCGCCATCATCTCCTCGCGCGTCCAGCCGAGGGTGCGCTCCCAGGCCGGGTTGAGCCGGCGGAAGTAGCCGCTGAAGTCCAGGAAGCAGAACATGTCCTGCGACACGGCGAAGAAGCGCTCCAGGTCGTGCGTCGCGCGCGCGCCGTGGTACTGGCAGAGCGCGAGCTCCAGCGTCGTGCGCAGCTCGCGGTCGGTGCACGGCAGCACGAGGTCCAGCGGGCCGGGAAGGGCCGCGTCCTCGCGCCCCGCCGCCTCCACCGCGGCATCGGCCCCCAGCAGGCGCACGACCGGCATCGGACGCGCCAGGCGGATCGCCGCCGCCGCCGACGGGCCGTCCACCGGATCGCCGAGCTCCCCGCCGACGACCGCGACGTCCGGCACGCGCTCGGCCGCGAGCGACGCCGCGCGCGCCACCGTGTCCGCGACCGCCTCCACCGCGTAGCCCAGACGCGACAGGCGCGCCGCGATCTCGTCCGCCGCGGCGGGTCGACTCTCGACGATGAGGACGCGCTTGGCCATGCGGAGGGAGGGACGGCGGAGGGAGGAGCGGCCTCGGCGAGGGGCCGCGCGACCGTTGGGGGCCAATCTATCGCGCGCGCGGCCGGCCGCACGATTGACGCGCCGCGCCCCGGCGCCAGCTTGCTCCCGTCCGGACGTCGGCCGCCCCCGGCGTCATGAAGCCCCTGCCATCCGCCCCATGGCCCACCGCGAGCCCCGTGACGAGCGCGCACCGCGGCCCACCGGCGTGATCCTCGCCGGCGGCCGCGCGTCGCGCTTCGGCGGCCGGCCCAAGGGGCTGGAGACGCTCGGCGGCGCCCGCATCGTGGACCGCGTCGCGGCGGCGCTCCGCGCGGCGTGCGACCCGCTGCTCCTCGTCGCCCACGCGCCCGACGCCGGCGACTGGCTGCCCGGCGTCCGCGTCGTCGGCGACGTCCATCGCGACATGGGCGCGCTGGGCGGCCTGCACGCCGCGCTCTGGCACGCGCGCGCGCCGGTCCTCGTCGTCGCCTGGGACATGCCCTTCGTCACACCGGCGCTGCTGGACGCGCTGCTCGCGCTCGGCCGCGCCGGCGCGCGCGCTGCCCTCTCGCTTCACCCCGACGGCCACGCCGAGCCGCTGTGCGCGTACTACGACGCCGCGTGCGTCCGCGAGGCGGAGGCGCTGCTGCGCGCGGGCGAGCGCCGCGCCGCGGCGCTGGGCGGGGCGGTCGGCGCCGTGATGCTCGGCGGAACGGCGCTCGCCGCGCTGGGCGATCCGCGCACGCTGCTGGCGAGCGTCAACACGCCCGACGATCTCGCGCGCGCGGCCCGAGCCTATCGCACGGCCGGCGGCGTCTCGCCCGAGGACGTCAGCAGCCCCAGCTCCAGCGCGTGGCGCACGTAGTCCGCCCGCTCGCTGAACCCCAGCTTGTCGTTGATGCGGCGGCGGTACGTGTCCGCGGTCTTGGCGCTGATGTGCAGCCGCTCGCCGATCTGCGACGGCGTGTAGCCCTGCGCGATGAGGATGAACACCGCGCGCTCGCGCTCGGAGAGCGACTCGTAGCGCGCGCGCGTCGCGTCCTGCTGCGCGCGGCGCGTCCAGCCCGCGGCCAGCACGTGCGCGGCCGACGGCCGCACGTACACGCGCCCCGCCGCCACGGCGCGCAGCGCGTCCAGCAGCTCCGTGCTCGCGGCGTCCTTCACGACGTAGCCGCTCGCGCCGGCCTCCAGCAGCGGGATCAGGTACTCCTCCTCGTCGTGCATCGTCAGCACGAGCACGCGCGGGGTCGTGCCGGCCGGCCCGCGCCGGCGCGCGAGCTCGCGCGTCGCGGTCACGCCGTCCATGCCGCTCATCGAGAGATCCATGACGACGATGTCCGGCGCCAGCCGCTCGCACAGCACCAGCACCTCGTGCCCGTCCGAGGCCTCGCCCACGACCTCGACGTCCGGCGCGGCGCTCAGCAGCGTGCGCAGCCCGAGCCGCACGACGCCGTGGTCGTCCGCCAGCACCACGCGGATGCGCGCCGTCGCGCCCGCGGTCACGCGCCCACCTCGGCCGCCGGCACCGGCGCGAGCGGCACGCGCGCGCGCACCGTCGTGCCCTGCCCCGGGCGGCTCTCCACCTCCAGCCGTCCATCGATCAGTGCCACGCGCTCGCGCATCACGAACAGCCCCATCCCCTCGCGCGACCGCTCGGCCGCCTCGACGTCGAAGCCCTCGCCGTCGTCCGTGACCTCCAGCAGCGCGCTCGCGCCGTCCGTCGCCACGAGGCCGATGCGCACGTCCGACGGCGCGCCGTGGCGCACCGCGTTGCGCAGCGCCTCCTGCGCCACGCGGTAGAACACCGACGCCACCGGGGGCGGCAGCGTGCCGCGCACGTCCGAGACGACGCGCGTCTCGACGCCGCTCTGCTCGCGCGTCCGGCGCGCGAGGAACTCCAGCGCCGCGACCAGCCCCAGATCGTCCAGCACGCGCGGGTGGACGTTGTGCGACAGCGTGCGCACCTCCGCCAGCGACTCGACGACGATCTCGCGCATCACCGCCAGCCGCTCGTGCAGCGCGCCGGCCGGCACCTCGCGCACGGAGGACGTGACCAGCATCTCGAGCGCGCTGAGCTGCTGCGCCGTCGAGTCGTGCAGCTCGCGCGCGATGTGCGCGCGCTCCTGGTCGCCCGCGCTGATGACCTGCGCCGCCAGCGCCCGCATGCGCAGCCGGTCGGCGGTGACGCCGTCGAGCAGCGTGTTCAGCGTCACGCCGATGCGCGTCAGGTCGCGGTCGGCCGTGAGCGACAGGGGCACGCGCGCCGCGAGGTCGCCGGCGGACACGCGGCGCGCCGTCGCCTCCAGCGCGCGCAGCGGCAGCAGCGCCCAGTACACCAGCAGCGCGTTCAGCACCAGCGTCACCATCAGCGACGCCAGCATGATCTCGTTCGCCCACGCCTGCCGCGCCTCGCGCATCACGAAGAACGCCGAGACGTTGATCACCAGGTCCGCGAGCACGAGCTTGCGGAGCAGCGGCGCCTCGAGCAGCGCGCGGCGCCACCCGTGGCGCGCCGGCGCGGTGGCGGGCACCACGGGCGCGGACGGGACGGTGACGCGCGCGGCGGTCGCGGCGCGTGGTGCGGCGGAGGCGGAGGAGGTGCTCACGACGGACGACGATCGGCGATACGGCCGGCGTCCGGCCGTGGAGGGGCGCGCCGGGCGCATCCCGGCGCGCCGTCCCTCCGCGAATGGTACACCGCGGGCCGCGCCCGCGGGCCGCGCGCGGCCCGCGGGCGCGGGCCTCAGCCGGCCCGGAGCTCCTCGACCTGGCGGTGGCGCAGGCCCGGCAGCGCGTTCGGGGCGCCGCTCGGCGCGCCGATGGGCGCGCTCCCGATCAGCGGGCTCCCGTCCATCGTGACGCCCGTGTCGCGCAGCAGCCCCTCGTGGAGCCCGTACACCAGTCCGTGGATCCGCAGCGTCTGGCCGCGCGCCCACGCGCGCTGCACGACCGGCGTGCGACTGAGGTTGTAGACCTGCTCGCGCACGTTCAGCTCGACCAGCCGCACGATGCGCGCGTCGCCGGGCGGGAGCGCCTGCAGCTCCTCGTCGTGCAGGCGCGCGACCGTGCGCACGTGCATCAGCCACTGGTCCACCGCCGGCGGCGCCGCCGCGCCGAGGGCGGCCTTCACGCCGCCGCACTCCTCGTGGCCGCAGACGATGACGTCCTGCACGCCCAGCGCCTCCACCGCGTACTGGAGCACCGCGAGCAGGTTGGCGTCGCCGGGCACGACCTGGTTCGCGATGTTGCGGTGCACGAACATCTCGCCCGGCTCGGTGCCGGTGATGACGTCCGCCGGCACGCGCGCGTCCGAGCAGCCGATCCACAGGTAGCGGGGCTCGTGGCGCGCCGCGCGGCGGCGGAAGAACTCCGGGTCCTCGGCGGTGCGCTCGCGGACCCAGCGGCGGTTGTTCTCGAGCAGCGCGTGGTGGGGCAGCCGGCTCACGGGACTCTCCATCGGCAAGGGTGACGGTGGAGAATCTCGGGGGCCGGCCTCCCCGTGTCTGTCGGACCGCGGCGCGACCTGCGTCGGACGTGGCCGTACGACGGCGTCGGACGCGGGACGCCGCCTCCCCTCAGCTGGCGCGCACGTAGGCGCAGCCGCTCTCCTGCGCCAGCACCGTCGCGAACACGCCCGACGGCTGCATGATGACGCCCGGCACCAGGTGGTCGAGCGCGGTCTTCCGCGCGGCCTCGGGCGTCGCGCCGTCCTTCGCGACGACGAGCGCGATCGGATCCTCGAACGCGAGGTTGCACGCCAGCACGATCACGCCGCGCGCGATCGCCTGGTCCAGCGCCAGCGCATCGTACGCCGCCGGCACCTCGCCGCGCGACGACGCGAGCAGCACGGGATTGCGGTCGGTCGGCTTCTCGCTCACCGGGTGGATCACCGGCAGCGCGCGCGGCACGCCGTAGCGGTCCCAGAACTTCTGCTGCATCGCGAGCGAGATCCCGTTGTGCCGCAGCACGACGACGGTCGCGATGTCCTTCGGCGCGGCGCCGAGCACCTGCTGGTACTGGTTGGCCCAGATGGAGGCGCGCCAGACGCCGTAGCCGCTCTCGATCTCCGGCACGTCGAACACCGCGCGGTGCTTGCCGGTGATGCGCTTCGTCCAGCTGGTGTCCCAGTCCGGCGCGCCCGCGGCACGGCGTGCGGGCACGCCGACGGGGGCGGCGGCGAGCGCGTGGGGCACGGCGGCGAGCGTCAGCGCGGCGGCGCTGCACTGGCCCAGGAACTCGCGACGGCTGGCGTCCATGATCCCTCCCGGGAATCGGCGTGTGCGGACATCGGGGCAGCCACCAACGACGCTCCACGATCCGGTCGCCGGGCGGCACGGTCAAGCGCGGGCCGTCTCCGCCGGGCCGGGCCGGACGGTCGTCGCATGCCCTCCGATACGCAGACCGGGCACGTGACCCGACACTCCCTCGCCGGCGCCGCCGCTCCGTGAAGAAATCGTATCGGGCTTCATGGTATTGGCTGTCATCCGGGAGTCCGAGACTCGGGCTTGAGCCGATCCCTGGCTCTCCCCCCTCCCCTGCGCGCATGGCCGGTCGGCCCCCGGCGCGCCCTGCGTCTCCCGCCGTTCCCACCCGGCGCCGGCCCGCAGCGTTCCCCTTCCGGACGCCCCCCATGTCCAACGCCCTTCGCCTGTCCCTCCTCGGGGCGGCCACGTGCCTCGCCGCGTCGGCCGCCCCCGCGCAGTCGCGGCCCGAGCCGCGCCCGACGCAGCTCGCGCAGCACTCGCCGGCGGCCAGCCCGGACACCAGCCGCGCCGCGCCGAAGGACGGCACGGCTCCGCGCGACACGACCGCGCGCGACACGACCGCGCGCGACACCACGACGCGCCGCGCGCCCGCTCCCGCGGCGCCCGCCCAGCCGACGCTGCTCCCGGGCGCGGGCACGATCCGGATCAACGGCCTGCTCCAGGCCTGGTACATGACGCACACGACGTCCAGCCGGAGCTCGTTCCGGCTGCGTCGCGCGGAGCTCCGCCTCAACGGCGACCTCGGTCGGCGCGTCGGCTGGGCGCTCGGCATCGACGCGGCGAAGGCGCTCTCCGTGACGCCCACGTACGTGACGGTCAACGGCCAGCGCGTCCTCGCCGACGAGACGGTGAATCTCGCGAGCCAGATCCTGCAGGATGCCATGGTCACGGTGCACGCGCCGGCCGGCATCTCGATCGACGTCGGCCAGACCAAGGTCCCGCTCAGCTTCGCGGGCATGCAGGGCAGCGGACGCCTGGAGACGGTGGAGCGGCCGATGTTCGCCGCGGACCGCGCGCGCGGCGGCGCCTTCGGTGACGTGCGCGACGTCGGCGTGCTGGTGCGCGGCTCGACGCTCGGCCACGTCGACTACTCGGTCGGCGCCTTCAACGGCAGCGGCGAGTCGCAGAACGGCATCGATCGCAACGACCAGAAGTCGCTCGCCGGGCGCGTCGTGCTCCGCGCGCTCGTCCCGGGGCTGCAGGTCGGTGCGTCGGGCGTGTACGGCGGTCGCCCGAGCGCGGACTACGCGCGCCGCGATCGCCTCGGCGCCGAGGCGCAGTACGCCGCCGGCCCCATCGTCGCACGCTCCGAGTTCATGTCCGGCACCGACGGCGCGACGCACCGTGCGGGCTATTACGGCCTCACGAGCGTGCGCGCGCGGCGCGGCGTCGACCTGGTCGCGCGCTACGACGTCTGGGATCCGGACACGCACAACGAGTCCTCCGCCGCGACCGCGCGCGCGACCGACGTCCTCGGTGGCGTCAACCTCGCGCTCGGCGGCAGCAACTCGGCCGTGCAGATCGACTATCAGGTGCGCTCGTTCCACGGCCACCTCGCGCCCCGCGCGTCGCAGCTCCTGCTGAACGTCCAGACCTCCTGGTGACGACGGCGCGTCGCGCGATGCCGCGACGCCGCCCGCACCGCCTCCTCATAGGCCCTTCCATGCGCTTCTTCTCCGACCTGCGGCTCGGCCGCAAGCTCGCGCTGACGTTCGGCGCGCTCGCCGTCGTCGTCGCCGGTCTCGGCGGCTTCGCGCTCAAGCAGCTCGCCACCGTGAACGGCTCCACCGTCGAGGTGGCCGACCAGTGGCTGGTCCGCGTCACCACGCTGGCGACCACGCGCAAGTGGTTCCTGACGTATCGCATCGCGCTGCGCGACCACCTCATCGAGCAGGACACGACGAAGCTCGCCCCCATCGAGGCGAAGGTGAAGACCGCGAGCGACTCGCTCGACGCCGCCCGCAAGCGCTACCAGCCGATGATCGCGAGCGACTCGGAGCGCGTCCTCTTCGAGCGCTTCACCTCGGAGTGGGGCACGTACACCGCGGCGGTGCCGACCATCTTCGAGGCCTCGCGCCGGCTCGACAAGGAGAGCGCGAAGGCGTCGCTCGCCGGCGTCCAGCCGAACGCGAACTCGTCCACCGTCGCGCTCGAGGCGGAGATCGCGCTCGGCCAGCACGGCGCGGCCACGGCGCGCGACGCCGCGAAGGCCACGTACGAGCGGGCGCGCTGGCTCATCGGCGTGACGGTGCTCGTCGCGGTGATGCTGAGCGTCCTGTTCGGCATGCTGCTGACGCGCGCGATCGCCCGTCCGGTGCGCGCCGTGGCCGAGCGCCTGGGCGCGCTCGCCGAGGGCGACACGCGGCACGAGGCGCCCGTCACCGGCCGTGACGAGATCGGGCAGCTGGCGTCGGCGTACACGGCCCTCGTGACGACGCAGCGCGCGCTCGCGACGGCGGCCGGCAGCGTCGCCAGTGGCGATCTCTCCGCCGACGTGCCGGTGCGCGGCGAGCACGACGTCCTCGGCACCGCATTCCGTCGCATGCGCGACACGGTCGGCACCGTCTGCGCCGAGGTCGAGACGCTCACCGGCGCGGCGCACGCGGGCCAGCTGGAGGTGCGCGGCGACGCCAGCCGCTTCGAGGGCGCCTTCGCGCGCCTGGTCGGTGGCGTGAACGCGACGCTCGACGCCGTCGTCGAGCCGATGCAGGAGTCGACGGCGGTGCTCGAGCGCCTCGCGAAGCGCGACCTGACGGCGCGCGTGCAGGGTGCGTACGTCGGCGACCATGCGCGCGTGAAGGAAGCGCTGAACGGCGCCGTCGACGCGCTGGCGGACGCGCTGCGCGAGGTCGGTGCGGCGAGCGAGCAGGTGTCCGCGGCCGGCGGGCAGATCGCCGGCGGCAGCGAGGCGCTGGCGCAGGGCGCGAGCGAGCAGGCCGCGTCGCTCGAGGAGATCGCCGCCAGCGTGCAGGAGCTGAACGCGATGGCCGAGCGCACGGCGGAGAACGCGCGCGAGGCGCGCGACCTCGCCACCGCGACGCAGAGCGGCGCGTCGGCGGGCGCCGAAAAGATGACCGCGCTCGGCACCGCGCTGGGCGCGATCAAGAGCTCGGCCGACCAGACCGCGAAGATCATCCGCACGATCGACGAGATCGCGTTCCAGACGAACCTGCTCGCGCTCAACGCCGCGGTCGAAGCCGCGCGTGCGGGCGACGCGGGGCGCGGCTTCGCGGTCGTCGCCGAGGAGGTCCGTGCGCTCGCGCTCCGCAGCGCCGAGGCGGCGCGCAACACGGCCACGCTGATCGAGGAGAGCGCGCAGCGCGTGGACGGCGGCGTGCGCCTCGGGCAGGAAGTGGCGGCCGAGTTCGAGGAGGTCACGCGCCGCGTGGCGCGCACGACGCAGGTCGTCACCGAGATCACCGCGGCGGCCGAGCAGCAGACGTCGGGCGTGCGGCAGATCACCGACGCGCTGGGCGAGATGAACGGCGTCACGCAGCACACCGCCGCGAACGCCGAGGAGAGCGCCGCCGCTGCCGAGGAGCTCTCGGCGCAGGCGAAGACGCTGCAGGACGTGGTCGCCGGCTTCCGCCTGGATGCGGACGCGTCGGCCGGCGTGCGCGCGAGCGTCGTCGAGGACCACGATGACCACGTGCCCGTCGCCCGCAACGTCTTCGTGGCGGATCGTGCCGGCCCGCGCGGCCGTGCGCGCGCGGACCGCCGTCACGCCACCATCTGAGCCGGAGACGATTCGCGATGAGCATGACTGCTTCCCCCGCCGCGGCGCAGGACCGCGGCGGGAAGTTCCTGACCTTCTACCTCGCCGACGAGGAGTACGGCGTGGAGATCCTGAAGGTGCAGGAGATCATCGGCCTGCAGCCGATCACGCGCGTGCCGCGGACCCCGGCCTTCATCCGCGGCGTCATCAACCTGCGCGGCAAGGTCATCCCGATCATGGACCTCCGGGAGCGCTTCGGCATGGCGAGCGCCGCCGAGGCCCTCGCCGGCGCCACGGAGGCCGAGGTGGCCGCGGCCGAGGCGGTGCGCTGCATCATCGTCGTGGAAGTGGTGGGCCCCACGGGCCGCGCGGTGCCGGTCGGCATCGTGGTGGACCGGGTGAGCGAGGTCTCGGCGATCGCGGGGGCGGAGATCGAGGACGCGCCGAGCTTCGGCTCGGGCGTGCGCACCGAGTACCTGCTGGGGCTCGGCAAGTCGCAGGGGCGCGTCAAGCTGCTGCTCGACATCGACCGCGTGCTCGCGGCGGACGAGCTCGGCGCGCTGACGGTGGAGATCGACGGCTGAAGACCTCCGTGCTCACCGTACCGAGCGACGGAACGCCCCGCATCACGAGCTGATGCGGGGCGTTCCGTCGTTGGCGAAAAGAAGAAGCCCGGCGTCGACCGAAGTCGTTGCCGGGCTTCCGATTGCCCCTCCTGGGCTCGAACCAGGACTCTTCTGATCCAGAGTCAGACGTGTTGCCAGTTACACCAAGGGGCAGCGATCTCCGCGCGCACCGGAACAGCTCGCGCGAGGCTTAGTATTGTACCCGGCCCCGAAAGCCGTCGCAACCCCCGCCGTCCCCTGCCGCGCCCTTGTCAGAGCCTCGCCGAAGCCATTCGCTGCCCGCCGAAACGAGCCGCATCGCACGCCCCCTGACCGCCGCGCTCGCGTGCCTCGCGGTCGCGTCGTGCGACGGGGCCGCGCGCGCCTTCGGCCCCTCGCCGGCGGCCGCGCGCGCGCACGTCGAGGACTTCTTCGGCGGCCTGGGCGTGCGCTTCGTGGACGTGCAGCGGAACGCCAAGTTCACCACCGCGCGCGGCAAGCTCGCCCGCCACGCCCTCTCGCCGTCGAAGGTCTGGGGCGACACCTCGGTGTGGACCGGGCAGGCCGCCAGCACGCGGACGCTCCAGCTCGAGGGGAGCTCCGACGGCCGGCGCTACACCTTCCGCGCGGCGTCCGACGTCCCGGCGCCCGACAAGCCCGGCGACGCCCGCCACGTCATGCGCCTCGCGCGGATGGGCGGCGACGGCGAGTGGCAGTGGAACACCGCGGTCGAGCACGCGGTCGGCCGGGCGCGCGCGGGCGACGTCGCCAGCGCGATGACCCTCGGCATCGCCCAGCTGGCACGCCCGCAGGCCGACCTCCGGCCAGTCCTCCGCACCGGCCTCCCCCGCACCGCCGCCGCGCTCGGCCGCCTGCTGACGCTCGAGGAGGCGCGGAGCACCCCGCTGGCCGACGGCTCGCGCGTCGTCGACATCCGCGCCCGCTTCGAGACCGGCCGGCTGAAGGCGACGATGCCGGCCTTCGCGGCGTACGTCGAGAAGTGGGTCCACCCGTCGAAGATGGCGTTCGCGCTCACCGACGCCCGCGGGAGCGCGCGCTGGCTCGAGCTCCGGCTCCGCGACGACGTCCTCACCGTGCGTCTCCGCACCCGCGCCGACGGCGCGCTGCTGGCGCTCGACGGCCCGGCGCGCCCGATGCCCGACACCGTGCAGCTGCGGACCGACGCGCGGATCCACTACATGGTCTTCGACGTCGGCATGGACCAGCTGGTCGGCGAGATGACGGCCGTGCGCGGCGCCCACGAGCGCGGCTGGAACGTCCGCTGGCGGCGCGCCCCCGAGTGGCACATCCCCCTCGGCGTCCGCCACCTGATGAGCGGGACCCTCAACCGGCCGTTCGAGGCCGAGGGGATGCTGCTGCGCCTCGCGCTGCGCGACTCGGACGCGGGGCAGACGCTGCTCGTCCGGCGCTTCGACGTCGCGGTCAAGGAGAGCGCCATCGTCCGCTGGTTCGGCGCGCTCGGCTCCCGCGCGATGGACGACTTCTCCGGCCGCGCGGAGGTGGAGGAGAACCGCTTCCTGGCCGAGCTGCTGTTTGCGATGCGGGCCGACCTCGGCGCCACGCTGACCGGCGCCGCCGCCACGGCCACCGCCGAGCCCTGAGGACCGAGACGGCCGGAAATGCGAGAGGCCGAGGACTCGTGTGAGTCTTCGGCCTCTCGCGTCACGTGACGCTAGCCACGCGCGCTGTCATTGGAACTCTCCGTCCTACCGAGCAGCGGCGGGCAGCGTAATCCTGAATCGCAAGCCTCGTACCGTCGAACTTGCCGTACGATTTATGGAGCTGAGGGGGATCGAACCCCTGACCTCACCGATGCGAACGGTGCGCTCTCCCAGCTGAGCTACAGCCCCGTGATGGGATCGAAAACGGCCCCGCGACTGGTCGCCGGGGCCGAACCGACGCAGGGAAATGTAGCGGTGAAGCTTGCCGTGTCAAGCACGCGACGGTGTCGCCCGGACGCCTCGGCCATCGCGTCCGCAGCATGGACGCCGCACCCCGCACGGACGTCACAGACCCCCTCGCCCCGGTGAGACTGGCCGCGCGGCCAGGCCACACCCCCGCATGCACACCGCCCCGTCGCGCTCCGGTGAGGGGAGCGCGACGGGGCGGCGTGCGTGGCGGCCGGCCTCGCGGGTCGGGCGCGTCGTGCCGGACGGGTGGGTCCTGCGATCGGCGCCCTAGCGGGCGTCGAGGTCCCGCGCGTCCGTGCTCGTGTTCTGACGCAGCCCGCTCCCGCCAGACTGCCCGCGATCCGACGGACTGCTCGTCTCACGGCTGACCATGCGCTGCATCTCGCGGTCGGGCGAGACGCCGCCACGCTGCTGCTCGCGCTGGATGCGGCTCGCGCGGCTGCGCGACTCGCCTCCCTCGCGCCCGATGGCGGCCATGTGGGCGCGGTCGCGGCTCACCGCGATCCCGCCCTTCTGCCCGGCCACGCGCGCCTCGTCGGACGACCACTCGTGCGCGGTCCCCTTGGCGTGCGCGGCGCGGCCGCCCTTGCTGGCGATCTCGCGCTGGCGGTTCGCATCCATCGACGCGAAGCCGCGCTTGCTCTTCCCGCCGTTCCCGTTGGTGTTTCCGTTCGCGTTGCCGGCCATGGTGGTTCCCTCCACGCTCGTGCCCCGGACTGCGCTCCCATCGGCGACCAGCATGCGTCGCCGCGGAGCAGGATCCCGCCGCCTCTCTCGTGCGTGCGTGCCGGCCCCTGCGAGCAAACTGCGGGCCGTCGGCGGCCTCGTGCGCCGATTTGCACCCGAGGCCGCCTGCGAACGGACCGGCGCCACCCCTCACGGAATGCCGCACCGGGCCGCCACTGCAACGCGCCGCCGGGCCGCGGGGCGCGTTCCATCACGAGCTGCCGTCCACGAGCTGCCGTGCCGTCCTGCGTCCTTCAGCCAGCCGTCGTCTCCCCGCCCAGGAGCGCGAGCACCTCGCCGGTGATGTAGCTCGAGTCCGCCGTCGACGCGAAGAACACGAAAGCCGGCGCCATCTCCTCCGGCTGCGCGGGTCGCTTCATGGGCGTGTCCTTCCCGAACTCCGCCACCTGCTCCGCGGGCTTCGACTGCGGGTTGAGCGGCGTCCATACCGGACCCGGCGCCACGCAGTTCACGCGAATCTTTCGCTCGACGAGCTGTTGCGCCAGAGATTTCGTGAAAGCGTGGATCGCGCCCTTCGTCGCCGAGTAGTCGAGGAGCGTCTTGCTACCCTCGAGCCCGGTTACGGAACCGGTGTTGATGATGCTCGAGCCCGGCCTCAGATGCGGCAGCGCCGCGCGCGCGAACCAGAAGTACGCGAAGATGTTCGTGCGGAACGTCTTCTCGAATTCCTCGTCGGTGATGTCCGCGATGCTCTCCTTGTCCTTCTGGTGCGCGGCGTTGTTGACGAGGATGTCGAGCTTCCCCAGCTCGCGCACCGTGCGCTCCACCGCCTCGCGGCAGAACGCCGCGTCGGTCACGTCGCCCGCGATCAGCACGCAGCGGCGCCCCTCGGCCTCCACCGCCCGCTTCGTCTCGTCGGCGTCGCGTTGCTCGACGGGGAGGTACACGATCGCGACGTCGGCGCCCTCGCGCGCGTAGAGCACCGCCACCGCGCGGCCGATCCCCGAGTCGCCGCCGGTGATCAGCGCCGCCTTGCCGTGCAGCTTCCCCGCGGCGCGATACGACGGCGCCTCGTACTGCGGACGGAGCGTGAGGTCGGCCTCGAGCCCCGGCTCCTCCTGGTGCTGCGCGGGCATCTGCGCGGGATAGAGATCCACGCGGTCGTCGGGGTTCACGCGCGGCCGCGAAGCGCGGTCGTCGGGGGGTGCGGCCATCGGCATCCTCTCACGGGCGACGGGGAGCGGGATCCAACATGGGATCCCAGGAATCGTCGGCCGTGGTCGCAGGGATCGCGCCCACGGTGTGCCGCGCGACCCGTCACCCGGCCCGGCTATATTCCGCGCCCATGTCGCTGACCCTCCGCTTCCTCGGCACCGCCGCCTCGCGTCCCACCGTCGAGCGCAACGTCTCGTCGATCGCCGTCATGCGCGAGGGCGAGACGCTGCTGGTGGACTGCGGCGAGGGCACCCAGCGCCAGATGATGCGCTACGGCATCTCGTTCGCGCTCAACGACATCTTCTTCACCCACATGCACACGGACCACGTGCTGGGGGTGATCGGGCTGACGCGCACGCTGCAGCTGCAGGGGCGCACCGCGGCGCTCCGCCTCTGGGGCCCGCGCGGCTCGGCGCGCGCGCTGCGACAGGCGACCGCGTTCGGCGGCGACCGCCTCACCTTCCCGATCGAGGTGCTCGAGGTCGAGCCGGGCACGCCGATCGCGCGCGACGAGTACGCCATCCTGCCGTACGAGGTCGAGCATCCCGGCAGCGTGGCGGTGGGCTACGCGATCGTGGAGCCGGAGCGCCGCGGACGCTTCAACCCCGACCTCGCGCGCGAGCTGGGCGTGCCCGAGGGCCCGCTCTGGGGCCAGCTGCACCGCGGCCGGACGATCACGCTCGACGACGGCCGCACGGTGGACCCGGCGACGCTCGTGGGCCCCACGCGCCCCGGCCGCACGGTGGTCATCACCGGCGACACGCGCCCCTGCGCCGCGACGGTGGACGTCGCGAAGGGCGCCGACCTCCTGGTGCACGAGGCGACCTTCGCCGACGACGAGGCGGACCGCGCGCGCGAGACGGGACACTCGACCGCGCGCGAGGCCGCGCAGGTCGCGCGCGTGGCCGAGGTGCGGCGCCTCGCGCTCACGCACATCTCGGCGCGCTACTCGCGCGACGCGCGCGAGCTGGAGGCGCAGGCGAGGCAGCTCTTCCCGGAGTGCGCGGTGGTGCGGGACGGGACGGAGATCGAAGTGCCGTACCGCGAGATCTGATACGGCGGAGGACGGAACGGCGTGAAACGATAAGGCGGACCCTTCGAGCTTGACGCTTCAAGCCGAGAGGTCCGCCGTTCCGTTTCACGCCGTACCGCTTTCCGCCGTACCGGTTTCCGCCGTTCCGTCCTCGGCCTTATCCTGGTTCGAAACGGGGTACGTGGCTATCGACCCGCATCGACTTCCGGTACAGCCGCAACAGCGCCCGGTCGTCGAGCGACTTCAGCACGTCGGCGGAGCTGAGGCGCGCGGTGGGATCGCTCGCTTCGGGGCCGGTCGCGAGGAACCAGTTGTAGCGGTCCTGGCGTGAGGTCGCGTCGGGGTGGAGGAAGACCACCATCGCATTGCTCGCGCCCGGCGCGCGCACCTCGACCGTCCACATCGTCCCGTCCGGCCCGCGGAAGGCGCGGCGCGCGGAGTCCTGGAGGCCCAGCTTCCACGGCTTCATGCGGGCCCTCCGGACATCGTGGCCGACGCGGCGACGGGCGCCGTGACGATCGCGCCCTCGATCGGCTGCCGGCCCCCGAAGCCGGCGTCACGGCGGTGCCACCAGTCGACGGTCGTCTCGCCGACCTTCCAGCACAGGTACGCGGGCGCGCCGTCGATCAGCGCGGGGAAGTCGATCAGGCCCTCGTCCAGCGACTTGCACTCGACGCCGATGGCGGCGAGCTCGCCGAGCGAGGCCTGGATGTCGGAGGCCAGCTCCTGCGTCTCGCGCTGCAGGCGGCGCTGCGTCTCCGCCGGGAGCGGCGTGCGGGCGCCCGAGCCCGCGACCTCGATCGCGCGCACGCGGGCACGCCAGCGCGCGTAGTCGCGCACCAGGTCCTCGGCGATCCGCCGCACGTACGGCAGCGTGCGGTTCGCGCGGTCGACGGTGTAGAGCGTCTCGGGAACGGCGGGTTCGAGGCGTGACACGGAGCGTGGGCTCGGGTCGGGTCGCGGTGGACGGATCATGCGGTCGGGGCGGGCGTCGCGCTCGCGGGCTCGGGCGCACGGCCCTGCTCCGCGTGCCGCTCCTCGAGACGGCGGCGACGGCGCTCGCGCGCCGCCTCGTAGCGGCGCACCTCGTCGGGCATCTCGGGGCGCAGCGGCGGCACCTCGATCGGACGGCCGTTCCGGTCCACGGCGACGAAGGTCAGGTAGCAGGAGTTGGTGTGGCGGCGCCGTCCCGTCGTGAGCTCCTCGGCTTCGACGCGCACGCCGACCTCCATCGACGTGCGGCCCACGAAGTTGACGCTCGCCTTCATCACGACCAGGTCGCCGACGTGGATCGGCTCCCGGAAGTCGACGCGATCGATGCTGACGGTCACGCAATTGTTGCGCGCGTGGCGAAACGCCGCCACTGCCGCGGCGGTGTCCATCATCGAGAGGATGACGCCGCCGAACACGTGCCCGAGGTTGTTCGCGTGCTCGGGCATCATGAGCTGGGACGTCTCGTGCTGGCTCTCGCGCGGCGTGCGCGGGGTGAAGAGCGACATGCGGGTGTGCGGGAGGATCGGGCGTCGGCGCGCGTCAGTGCGACGCGGCCGACGTGTGGCGCGCGAGCGACGGCGACGCCACGCGTGGCGCCACGCGTGGCGCCACGCGTGGCGCCACGCCCGGGCGCCAGCTGACGCTCGTAGTCACGTCGCCGTAGAACGCGCTCTCGTCGAACGCGCGGCGCAGCGCGCGGCGCGCGGAGTCGGAGAGCACGGCGCGCGAGAGCGGGAGCACCTGGTGCACGGGCGCGCCGACGTCGCCCAGCGGCACCGCGCGCCGCGCGCCCGGCACGCGCAGCGCGAGCCGCGTCCCGCCGCCCGCGACGGGCCGCGCGACCAGCTCCGCCGCGCGGCCGAGCGGGACGCGCGCCTCGCTGGAGTCGGGGCGCCAGCGCGGCAGCGTGCGCGCGACGTCGCGCCGCCACCAGAGCGGCGCCGGCGCCGGCAGCGGCGCGAGCGCGAGCGACACCGCGCGCCCCTCCGCGTCGCTGCCGAGCGCGACGAAGACCACCGCGGGCCCCGCGTCGACGGATGTGAGGCCGAAGCTCGTCGCGTCGAACCGCAGCGAGCGCAGCGCGCGCAGCGCCTGCGCGGCCGCGTCGCGCGGCTCGCCGTCGGCCAGCTGCCGCACCGAGTCCACGGCGGCGGCGAAGCGGCGGCGCCCGTCGGCCGTCAGCGCGGCCGCCGTGCGCGCGTCGAACAGCTCGTCGAGCGACGCGCGCCGGCCGGTGCGCAGGTCGACGACGGAGCGGCGCAGGCGGTGCTCGTGCGCGTCGCCGCGGCTCTCGACGTCGGCGCGATGCTCCACCGTCAGGTACGGGCCGAAGACGTCGAGCAGCGTGACCTCGGACGTCGCGACCGTCGCCGGCTCCTCCGCCGCGTCCTCCTCGGGCGCGAGCGGGCGCTCGTACGGGTTGGCGACGGCGTAGCGGTCGGCCAGCGTGCCGACGCGCGGGTCGTCGAACACCGCCAGCGAGTCGCCGCGCAGCAGGTCGCGCCGGAACACGCGCTGCGACGTGAAGACCGCGTCGTAGTACGACCGGTCGTCGTCGGCGGCGTACACCTCGTAGAGCCGGCCGTCCCAGCGCGCCAGCAGCAGCGGCGCGGCGCGCATGCGGGCGCCCGCGGTGCCGTCGGTGTCGGCGGCGATCCAGTAGGTGGAGTCGCCCGCGGCCACCAGGAGCTCGATGCCGGACGTCGCGCGCGCGCTGCCGTCGCCGCAGCCCGCGAGCGCCAGGAGCCTCGCGGCGAGCAGCCCCGCGCGGACGCGCGCGCGCACGCCACGTCGCACCCGCGGGGGTGCGCCTGGCGCGCCGGACGAGCGGGCGGAGGCTGGGGCGGGCACGGACATCGCGGACGGAATATAGCCGTTCCGGCTCCCTGCGCCCGTCCCGATTCTCGCCCGCATGCCCACACGCCGCGTCCGCGTCCGTCACGCGCTCGCCACGCTGCTCGCCATCGCGACCACCGCGACCGCCGCCTGCGACAGCCACCGCGCGGAGGCTGGCCCGCAGCCCGCGGCGGCGCCTGCCCCCCAGCCCGGACCCGCCGGCGCGACGGCGAAGGACGGCCAGGCACCCGACACGACGCAGGGGCCGAGCGGTCCGGGCGCGGCGGTCGCCGACTCCCTCGCGCGTGCCGCGTCGCCCGCGATCCGCGCGCTGTACGTGAACCGGTTCGCGGCGCAGAGCGCGCGGCGCATGCGCGAGCTGGTGGCGCTCGCCGACTCGACGGAGGTCAACGCGCTCGTCATCGACCTGAAGGACGAGTTCGGGCTGAACTACCGCTCGGCCAACCCCGCGTTCGCGCAGAACGCGGGCGAGATGGCCAAGCTGCGCGACGTGCGCGCGCTCACCGACACGCTGCGCGCGCACGGCATCCTCCCGATCGCGCGGCTGGTCGTGTTCAAGGACTCGGTGACGGCGCGCGTGCACCCGCAGTGGACCATCCGCCGCCCCGACGGCTCCATCTGGCGCGACCACAAGGGGCTCGCGTGGGTCGATCCACACCAGCGCGAGCTCTGGGACTACAACATCGGCGTCGCGGAGGAGCTGGCGCGGCTCGGCTTCGGCGAGATCCAGTTCGACTACATCCGCTTTCCGGAGCCGTACGCGTCGCTGCCGCGGCAGGTCTTCCCCGGCGACAAGGGGCAGTCGAAGCCGGACGCGATCAGGGAGTTCCTGCAGACGGCCAATGCGCGCCTCGACAAGCTGGGCGTGCGCACGACCGCCGACATCTTCGGGCTGGTGACGACGGTCGGCGGCCCGCTGGAGGTCGCGCAGCACTGGGAGCGGCTGTCGCCCGTCACCGACGTGCTGCTGCCGATGGTGTATCCGTCGCACTATCCGCCGGGAAGCCTCGGCGTCGCGCGCCCCAACGCGGAGCCGTACCAGATCGTCTTCCGCGCGATCAAGCGCGCCCGCGAGCGCGACGCCGCGCTCGGGATCACGGGGCGCGAGAACGTGCGGCCGTACCTGCAGGCGTTCAGCCTCGGAAAGCCCGACTACGGGGCCGAGGAGGTGCGGCAGCAGAAGCAGGCCGTGTACGATGCGGGGTACGACGGCTGGGTGCTCTGGCACCCGGGCTCGAAGTACGCGCCGTTCGAGGCGGCGCTCGAGAAGGGCCCGCTCGCGTCGCGCAAGCGGACCGCCGCTGCTCGGTGACGCGGCACGGCCGCCCCTTGCGAAATAGTGTCACAACACTTAATGTTCCCGCATGCCACTCACGCTACGTGACGAGATCCGCCAGACCCGCCCCTTCCAGAGCCTGGAGCAGGAGGCGGCGCTCTCCATCGAGCGCACGTCCGTCGTGCTCAAGCACCGGACGCAGGAGTCGCTGCGCGAGTTCGGGATCACGGGGACGCAGCTGAACGTGCTGCGGATCCTGCGCGGCGCCGGGCCCGACGGCCTGTGCCGCAACGAGATCGGCGAGCGGCTGGTCTCGCAGGTCCCCGACGTGACCCGCCTGCTCGACCGCATGGAGGAGGCGGGGCTCGTGACCCGCGAGCGCAGCACGGAGGACCGCCGGCTGGTCCGCACGCGCATCACGCCGGACGGGCTCGCGCTCCTCGACCGCCTCGACGCCCCGCTGGTCGAGATGCACCGCGAGCAGCTCGGCCACCTGAGCCGAGAGCAGCTCCAGACGCTGATCGACCTGCTGGCGCTGGTACGACAGGGCGGCTGACCGCCGCCCGGTTCGTCCGCCCTCAAACGTGTTGTCACACCAGACGTTTACACGCCGGAGAATCCGATGACGACCGCAGCCTCCGCCCTCCGCCCTGCTCCGCGCATCGACCTCGGACTGCTCGTGCTGCGGGTGATCGTCGGCATCGTCTTCGCCGCGCACGGGTGGCAGAAGCTGTTCGTGTTCGGCTTCGCGGGCGTCGGCGGCGCCTTCGCGCAGATGGGCGCGCCACTGCCGAGCGTCACCGGTCCGCTGATCGGCTTCGTCGAGCTGCTCGGCGGCCTGGCGCTGGTCGCCGGGCTGCTGACGCGCCTCGCGGCGGTCGGCCTCGCGCTCGACATGCTGGGCGCGATCGTGCTGGTGCACGCGGCGGCCGGCTTCTTCGCGCCGAACGGCGTGGAGTTCGTGCTGACGCTCTGCGCCGGCGCGCTGACGCTGCTGCTCACGGGCGCGGGCCGCTACTCGCTCGACCACCGCATCGCGTCGCGCAGTGGCGCGCGCTGACCCATACGGAGACCACGATCATGGGCACGACGACGCAGGACATCTTCGGCGCGACGCCGGACGTCGCGCCGGCCACGCCCGGCAGCTACGGTCAGGCGCCCACGGGCTACCGCCTCCCCGAGGCGACGCGCCTCGGCGCGGTGCGGCTGCAGGTCGCCGACCTCGCGCGCTCGATCGCGTACTACGAGGGCACGCTCGGCCTCCGCGTGACGGACCGCGACGCGACGTCGGCGCGGCTGGCGGCGCACGGCGACGACGCGACGCTGGTGGAGCTGCGCGAGCGGCGCGGCGCGCGGCCGATGACGCAGCGCGGCCGGCTCGGCCTCTACCACTTCGCGATCCTCCTCCCCGACCGGGCGTCGCTCGGCCGCTTCGTGCGGCACCTCGCGGAGACGGGCGTCCGCGCGGGCGCGGGCGACCACCTCGTGAGCGAGGCGTTCTACCTGCAGGACTCCGACGGACTCGGCATCGAGGTCTACGCGGATCGTCCGCGCGAGACGTGGCGCCGAGTCGGCCGCGAGCTGATGATGGCCACCGATCCGGTGGACGTCGCGTCGCTCGTGCAGGCGGCGGGCAATGCGCCGTGGACGGGCATGCCGGCCGGCACGGTGATGGGCCACGTGCACCTGCACGTCGGCGACGTGGCGCGCGCGGCGGCGTTCTACGCGGACGGCATCGGCTTCGACCGGATGGTGTGGCAGTACCCGGGCGCGCTCTTCCTGGGCGCGGGCGGCTACCACCACCACCTGGGCACCAACACGTGGGCCGGCAGCGGCGCGCGCACGCCCACCGACGACGACGCGCGGCTGTCCGAGTGGACGATCGTGCTGCCGACCGCCACCGACGTCGACGCGGCGGCCGAGAGCCTGACGCGCGGCGGGCACGTGGTGACGCGCGAGGGACGCGACGCGCTCGCCACCGATCCATGGGGCACCACGGTGCGCCTGCGCGCGGAGGGCTGAGCGATGGCGCAGGAGACGGCTGCGCTCTCGCTCGTGCACCTGGTGCGCCCGCCCGTCACGCCGCCGGCGCCCGGCGAGCGCGCGCCGCTGCTGGTGCTGCTGCACGGCGTCGGCGGGAACGAGGAGGCGATGCTGGCGATCGCGCCCGCGATGGACCCGCGCTTCCTGATCGTCAGCGCGCGCGGCCCGCACGTGATGGGGCCGCGCGCGTTCGGGTGGTTCCACGTGACGTTCACGCCGCAGGGGCCGGCGATCGCCGCCGACGAGGCGGCCGCGAGCTGGGCGGCGATCGCGCGCTTCGTGGACGAGGCGGTCGCGGCCTACGAGGCGGACCCGGGGCGCGTGCACCTCGCCGGCTTCAGCCAGGGCGCGATCATGGGGCTGGCGACGCTGCTCACGGCGCCGGAGCGCGTGGCGGGCGTGGTGGCGATGAGCGGCCGGCTGCTGCCCGAGGTGCTGCCGCACGCCGCGCCCGATGCCGCGCTGGACGGGAAGGCGGTGCTGATCGTGCACGGCGTGGACGACCAGAAGCTCGGCGTCCACTACGCCCGCGGCGCGCGCGAGACGCTGGCGCGCTTCCCGCTGCGGCTGGACTACCGCGAGCTGCCGATGGGACACGCCATGACGTCCGAGAGCGTGGCCGAGGTGGCGCGCTGGCTCTCCGCGCGCCTCGTGGAACCGCCCGCGGCGCGCTGACCGTCCACCAACCCGAACGGCGCGAGGTGCGCTGATGCCGACCGACGAGCAGTCCACCGACCGCCGCCCCGTGCGCGTGCTGATCTTCGCCGCGTCGCTGCGCCAGCACTCGCTGAACGACCGGCTGGCGACGCTCGCCGAAACGGTGGTGCGCGAGAAGGGTGGCGTGGCGGACCGCGCGGCGATGTCGGACTTCGACTGCCCCTCGTACGACGGCGACGCGGAGAAGGAGGACGGGCTGCCCGAGGGCGCGCGGCGGCTGCGCGACCGGCTCGTGACCGCGGACGCGTGCATCATCGCGTCGCCCGAGTACAACGCGTCGATGCCCGGCGTGTTGAAGAACACGATCGACTGGGTGTCGCGCCATCGCCCGCAGCCGCTGAACGGGCGGCAGCTGCTGCTGCTCTCCGCGTCGCCGTCGATGGTGGGCGGCAACCGCGGGCTGTGGGCGCTGCGCGTGCCGCTGGAGCACCTGGGCGCGCGCGTCTATCCCGACATGTTCTCACTGGCGCAGGCGCACGAGGCGTTCGGCGACAACGGGCGCCTGTCGAACGCGACGCTGCAGCAGCGGTTCGAGAGCACGATCGAGTGCTTCCTCGACCTGGTCGAGGCGGCGAAGCACTACCGTGCGCTGAAGAAGCAGTGGGTGGAGTTCCTGGGCGAGCGCCCGGCCGCGGTCATCGACCGCGTGGAGCATACCAGCGTGGACGCGCGCTGAGCGCGCGCGCCGCATTCAATCGGAGTCCTTCCATGCAACTGACCGGCATCCACCACCTGACGGCCGTCTCGGCCAGCATCCGCGAGAACTTCCGCTTCTACACCGACGTGATGGGCATGCGGCTGGTGAAGCGGAGCGTGAACCAGGACGACGTCACGGCCTACCACCTGTTCTACGCCGACGCCGTCGGCTCGCCGGGCACGGACCTGACGTTCTTCGACTGGTCGGTGCCGCGCGAGCGGCGCGGCTCGCGCACGATCACGCGCACCCACCTGCGCGTGCAGGGTGGCGACTCGCTGGAGTACTGGGCGCGCCGGCTCACGGAGCACGGCATCGCGCACGGCGGCATCGTGCAGCGCGACGGCCGCGCGACGCTCGACTTCGACGACCGCGAGGGCCAGCGGCTGGCGCTCGTGGACGACGGCGGCGCGGGCGATCCGCCGACGCCGTGGACGCGCAGTCCCGTGCCGCCCGAGCACCAGATCCGCGGGCTGGGCCCGATCGTGATGAGCGTGCCGAGCCTGCAGCCGACGGACGTCGTGGTGGAGCAGGTGCTCAACATGCGCCGCGTGCGCGACTACCCGCACCCCGACAACGCGCGCCACACCGTGCACGTGTACGAGATGGGCGCGGGTGGCCCCCATGCGGAGCTGCACGTCGCGGTGCAGCCGAACCTCCCGGCTGCGTCTCCGGGCGCCGGCGGCGTGCACCACGTCGCGTTCCGCAGCCCCGACGCCGACTACGAGGCGTGGGCCGAGCGGCTGAACACGATGGGCGTGCCGAACAGCGGCGAGGTCGATCGCTACTGGTTCCGCTCCCTGTACCTGCGCGAGCCGAACGGCGTGCTGTTCGAGATCGCGACCGACGGCCCCGGCTTCGCGGTCGACGAGGATCCCGCGACGCTCGGCGAGAAGGTGGTGCTGGCGCCGTTCCTCGAGCCGCGCCGCGAGGCCATCCTCGCGAACCTGAAGCCGATCGACTGAGGGAGGCGCATGGCACGCGTGTCATTCGGTGACACGCGTGTCAGAGGTGACCGGTGGAATCGACCGGTCGTCGTGCGTGCGCATGCGACGGGTGGGCGACGATGCCCACCCGTCGTCACGTTCCCTCCCGCACGTCCGGCGTTCGCGCGCACGAGTGCGACCGACCGCCCGCCTTGCGATCGATCCGAACCACCCGCACGCGCCGTCTCGCCCTCGCGCTCGCCGCGACCGGCACGCTCGTTCTCGGCACGCTCGCGTCCATCGGACGCACGCCGCTGCTCTGGCCCGCGCTGCGCGCGGTCGCGCGCACGAGCCCCGGCTGGCTCGATCCGCATCCCGCACCCGACGCCGGCACGTTCGCGCGCATGCGCGCGCTGGCCGCGCACACGACCGCGATGGCCGTGCAGTACGCGGCGATGGAGCGGCTGCGCGCCGCGCACCCGGAGCCGGCCGACGCCGACGACGCGACGCGCATCATGACCGTGCTGATGCCGCTGCGCCGCGCGCTGGTCACGCAGTGGCAGGTCGCGCACGCGGCCGCGGACTGGCCGGTGGCGCTGGCGGGCCTCGGCTGGTGCGATCAGGTGAACGGCACGGCGGCGATCGCGCTGGCGCCCGTCTTCGGCGGCGCGGAGCTCGTCGGCGTCGCGGGGCGCGAGCCGACGGGCGGCCACTCGTTCGGGCGCGTGTGGTCGGCGCGCGAGCGGCGGTGGCTGTACTTCGACGTCTGGGGCGACGCGGTCACGGTGCTGGCGCTCGACGCGCGCGGCGTGCCGCACGTGCTCGCGCACGCGCGCATCGGCGACGCCGCGCCGGCGAGCGTGCGCGCGGGCCTCGCGGAGATCTACGGGCGCACCGCGCAGGGCGTCGTGCACAACGTGCTGGCGCCGTCGTTCGGCGGCTACCTGCTGGACAAGTGGCGCTCGGGCATGCGCCGGCTCGCGCCCGCGCCGGCCGCAGCGCCGTCAGCAGTGGTCGCGTCGTCGGGCGACGCAGCGCCCGCACGCGCCGCGACGCCGCTGCCGGTGCGCGGAAGCGACGCGCGCACGGCCGCCGCGTACGTGGACGGCCGCCTGCGCCAGCTCGAGGGCGACACGGCGCGGGCGCGCGTCGCCTACTGCGGCGTGCTGCGGGACGGTGCGCTCGCGCCGGCGCTCGCCGGTGCCGCCCGCGCGCTCGTCGGCCAGCTCGGCGCCACGTGCGTCGAGGGGGCGCAGCTCGCGAGCCGCGCCCCCTCGATCTGAGTCACTCCCGACTCACTGCACGCACTGCCCGCGCGGGTCGGGCTTCGGCGCGCTGAGCGCCGGCCGGTGGTCGAGGCTCGCGACGCGCAGCGCGACGTCGTGGATCAGCTGCGTCACCGCCGCGTACTTGGGATAGTCGAGGTACTGCGGCTCGTCGGTCACCATGTGGTAGTCGCGGTGGCCGCCCGTCGAGAAGAACACGACCGGGATGCCGTAGCGCGCGTACATGTAGTGGTCGCTGCGGCAGTAGTACTGCTCGGGGTGCCCGTTCGCATCGTAGGTGTAGTCGAAGCGGAACGGTGTCGGGCGCGCCGCGCTGCCGACCGACTCGACGAGCGCGCCCAGCTCGGTCGACAGGCGCTTGGAGCCGATGAGCTGCACGTACGCCGGGCCGCCCTCCTGCAGGTCGCTCGCGCTGCCGCGCCCGATCATGTCGACGTTCAGCTGCGCGACGATCGAGTCGCGCGACACGGTCGGGTGGTCGGTGAAGTACTGCGCGCCGAACAGCCCCGCCTCCTCGCCCGTGTGCCACACGAACAGGAGCGAGCGCTTGGGCTTCACGCGCGCGGCCGCGACGCTCTCCGCGATCTCGAGCAGCGCCATCGAGCCGGAGCCGTCGTCGTCCGCGCCGTTGTAGATCGAGTCCTGGCGCGCGGGACGCAGCGCGCGCAGGCTGTCGATCATGCGGCGGATGCGCGTGGCCTCCTCGGCGGTCACCGGACGCTCCGGGCTGTCGGCGCCGCCGGGACGCGTCACGGTGAGCACCGTGCGCAGCGAGTCGTGGTCCACCGGCTCGTGATCGAAGCCGACGTGATCGTTGTGCGCGCCGATCGCGACGAAGGTGTTGCGCAGCACCGGATCGGAGCCGCGCAGGATCGCGACGACGTTGCGGCCGGGCGCCGGCTGCGTCTCGAACGCGATGCTGCCGCGCGCGATGCGGCCCTGCGCGCCCGGCGTGGCGCCGGCGAGCGGCGTGCCCAGGAGCGTGGCCGCCGCGTCGCGCGTCACCCACACGAACGCCGGCTGCGCGTTCGCGCTCGGCCGCGGTCCGGCGGCCATCCCGCGCACGCCGACCGCGGGCTCCATCAGCTGCGCCGTGAACGCCGGCGGGATGCCGTCGAGCCCCGCCACCGCGATCGCCGCCGCATTCGCGAAGCGCTGCACGATCGGGATGCGCAGGTTGTTCCAGGTCGGACGCCCCGCAGCGTCGAGCGGCGTGGAGACGACGACGACCTTGCCCGCCACCGCGTCGCCCGCGAGCAGCGCCGCGTCGCCCCACGTGCCCGCGTAGACGATGGGCAGCCCGTCGAACGGGCGGATGGCGGCGATCGGATCGCGCGGCACGAAGTCGCTGCCGAGCGTGAGCGGCGCGCCCTCGGCGCCGAACGCGCTGCCGGCGACGAGCGCGCGGCGCTCGACGGCGCTCTGGAAGTACGTGCCGTTCTCGCCCGCCGGCTCGAGGCCGAGGCGACGCAGCTCGCCGGCGATGTAGTCGGTCGCGCGGTCGTTGTGGACGCTGCCGACCTGTCGCCCCATCAGCGAGTCGTCCGCGTAGAGGTAGACACGCGTCATCAGGTCCGCGGGCGTGATCGCCGCCGTCGTCGGCCGCGGCGCGTGCTTGAGCGGCAGCTCGGCCTGCGCGGACCTCGCCGGCGCGTCCTTGGTGACGCGTGGCGTCGCGGGCGCCTGCGCGGCCAGGGGGAGCGCGCACAGCGGCAGCGCGGCGAGCGCGTGGCGGAACGAGAGAGGCATGGATCGGGATGTGGGGGGCGTGCGGATCGACCGGAAGGCTACATCGTCCCGCGCCCGGCCGCGGTGGACCGGGGCTGAATCGTGGTCAGGAGCGGACGAGCGCCGCGACGCCGGCCACGAGCCGCTCGACCTCGGCGCGCGTCGTGTAGGCGGCGCAGCCCGCGCGCACGAAGCCCTCGTCGCCCACGCCGTAGCGCTCCGCCACGGTCTGCGCGTAGAAGTCGCCGTGCGACACGAACACGCCGCGCGCCGCGAGCGCGATGGCGACGTCGCGCGAGCGGTGCCCCGCGACCGTGAAGGACACCGTCGGCGTGCGCGCGGTTCCCGGCGGCGGGCCGTAGACGGCGACGCCGGGGATCGCGCGGAGCCCGTCCCACAGGAGCGCGACCAGCCCCTGCCCCGCGGCGTGCAGCCGCGCGAAGGCGCGCGCCAACCGCTCGCGCCGCGTGCCCGACGCCACGCCCGCGTCGTCGCCGAGGGACGCGAGGAAATCCACCGTGGCAGCGATGCCGGCGATGCCCTCGTGGTTCTGCGTGCCGGTCTCGAAGCGCTCGGGCGCGGTCTCGGGCGCGGGATCGAGCTTCGGCACGTCGAGCGATGCCAGCAGGTCCGCGCGGCCCCACAGGATGCCGGCATGCGGCCCGTAGAACTTGTACGACGAGCAGCCGACGAAGCCCACGCCCGCGTCGGCGAGCGCGCGCACGTCGAACGGGACGTGCGGCACCGCGTGCACGCCGTCCACGAAGGTCAGCGCGCCCACCGCGCGCGCCATCGCCGCGGCGCGGGCGACGTCCGTGATGGTGCCGAGCGCGTTGGACGCCGCGCCGATCGCGAGCAGCCGCGTCCGCGGGCCGAGGAGCGAAGCGAGGTGGTCCCAATCGAGCGTGCCGGTCGCGGTGTCCATCCGCGCCACGCGCACCGTGCCGCCGCACTCCCGCGCCAGCGCGCACCAGGGCGCGACGTTGCCGTGGTGGTCGAGCTCCGTGACGACGATCTCGTCGCCCGACCCGAACGGCGCGACGTCGCCGCCGCCGCGGTGCAGGGCCCGCGCGAGGTGGAAGGCGAGCGTCGTCATGTTGTGGCCGAAGACGATCTCGTTCGGCGCGCCACCGAGGAGGTCCGCGACCGCCTCGCGCGCGCCGTCGATGATCGCATCCGTCTCGGCGCTGGTCGGATACGCCCAGTGCGTGTTCGCGTTGTGGTGCAGCAGGTAGTCGTGCATCGCGTCGGCGACGCTGCGGGGCACCTGCGTGCCGCCCGGCCCGTCGAAGTACGCGACCGGCTGGCCGCCGTGTGTGCGGGCGAGCGCGGGGAACGCGGCGCGCACCGCGGCGAGGTCGAGCGCGGCGTCGGGCGTCGCGGCCGTGGTCACGGCGGTCACAGCGGCTGCTCCAGCGTCGCCTCGGCCGCCTCGCGCGCGTCCTGGGCCTCCTGCGCGTCGACGTGCGCCGGCGCGGGCGTGGGCTTCGGCGCGGCCGCGCGGTGCGGCGCGATCGTCGTGCCCGCCCAGCGCTCGATCAGCTGCACCGCCTCGACGTGGTCCGCCACCTCGCCCAGCTCGTGGTGCGCGAGGCGGAACAGCTCCGCGGTCAGCTGCAGCAGCGGCGCGGGCGTGCGCTGCTCGCGCGCCACCTCGGCCGCGATGCCGACGTCCTTGTCCAGCAGCGCGAGGCGGAAGGTGCGCGGGAACGCGCGCGTCAGCACGCGCTCGGGGAACAGGTTCATGCTGGCGTTCGAGCGGCCGCTGGACGCGTTCACGACGTCGAGCGCGACGGCGGGATCGACGCCCGCCTTCGTCAGCATCGCCAGCCCCTCGCCGGTGGCCCAGATGTGCATCGCGAGGAGCGCGTTGTTGATCGCCTTCACCGCGTCGCCCGCGCCCACCGCGCCGCAGTGGACGATGCGCTCGCCGAACGCCTGCAGCACGGGGCGCGCGCGCTCCAGCGTGGCCGCGTCGCCGCCGACCATCACCGAGAGCGCGCCCCTCTCCGCGCCCACCACGCCGCCGCTCACCGGCGCGTCGAGGAACGCGACGTCGCGCTCGGCTAGCCGCGCGGCGATGCGGCGCGACGTCGCGGGATCGCCCGAGGTGCAGTCGATCAGCAGCGCGCCCGCGGCGAGCCCCGCGAGCACCCCGTCCGGGCCGTCGAGCAGCGCCTCGACCTCGTGCGACGACGGCAGGCAGGTGATGACGACGTCGGCGCCGCGCGCCGCGTCGGCGGGCGTCGCCGCGTGGCGCGTGCCGACGTGCGTGGCGGCGAACGCGGCGGCCTTGGCGGCCGTCCGGTTCCAGACCGTCAGCGCGAACGGCGCGGCGAGGTGGCGGGCCATCGGCAGCCCGATGGCGCCGAGGCCGAGAAACGAGACACGCATGAGAGACCGGGAGGGGCGAGTGCGGAGGCGGCCGACGGTGTTTCCGACCGCGGTCCTCGCAAAGCTAAGCGCGCCCGCCCCTCGCCGGGTGCCGGTCAGCCGCCGGCGGAGGGAGCGCCACCGATGGCCGCGACCCAGTCCGCGCGCCACTCGGCCAGCGACCGGCCCGTGTGCTTCGCGAACGCCTCCTTCGACGCGCCCTCGAGCGCGGGCTGCGCCTTCGCCAGGCCCGCGGTGCGGATCACGTAGCGCGCGAACGACGGCGTGAGCGCGGCGTGGGCCTTCCGCGTCTCGAGGTCCCCCGCTGCGGCCTCGCCGACGGTCGCGAGCGCCCGCCTGCCCGCCGGCGTGCCGAGGAAGCAGAGGGCGCGCTCGTCCATCGAGACGTTGGTCGGGCACTCGCGCGCGACGGTGGTGGCGGAGGCGGCGATGGGCGCGGCGTGCAGCGCGAGCATGGCGACGAGCGCCGTGCTCCAGGCGCGGCGGAGAGGCGAGACGGACATGGAAGCGCTCCAGGAAGACGAGAGTGGGTGTGATGCCGCGATGGTCAGCGGTCGGAGCCGCGCGCGGACGGACCGCCGCCGATGGCGGCCAGCCAGTCCGCGCGCCACGCGTCGAGCGAGCGGCTCGTGAGGCGCTCGTACGCGTCGGCGGCGTCGGACTCCATCAGCGCCAGCGTGGTCGCCAGGCCGACGCGCTCGACCAGGTGCCGTGCGAACGACTGCGAGAGGACGTAGTAGGCCGCGCGCGCGTCGGGCGGGCCGGCGGTGATGGCGGCGTCGGCGGCGCCCGGGCGGCCCACCGCGCGCAGCGCCGCCTCGCCGTCGACCGTGGTGACCGCCGCCAGCGCCAGGCGGTCCGCCGACGCGACGTCGCGGACGCCGAAGAGCTGCGAGTGCTCGCCCTCGCCGCGCGCGCTGACGGTGGACTCGACCCACGACGCGAGCCCCTCGCGCAGCGAGTGCGAGCCGAAGCGCCAGGCGACGAGGTGCGTGGTCTCGTGCAGGTACGGCGCGGCGCCCGTGCGCACGCGCGCCGCGTCGAGGTAGAGCCACGGCTTCGTGTGGCGCATGTGCGCGTAGCCGGCGTAGACGTGCGACGCGCCGATCCCCGCGGCGACGAAGACGTCGATGCGGTCGGTGCCGTAGCGCGCCCGGTCGAGCGTGCGGCCGAGGGTGCGCTCGATGGCGTCGACGCCGACGGTGAACTGCGCGGCGAAGTCGCGCGCCTGCGCATCCGTCAGCGCGCCCGGCTCGACCCACACGCGCGCGCGCGGCGTCTCGATGGGCGCCACGGCCGCACGCAGGCGCGCGGCGACCGAGTCGTCGCCCGCGGTCCCGCGCGCCGCGGGCCCCTGTGCGCGCACGGTCGCGGGGAGCAGCAGCGGCAGGGCGACGGCGGCGACGCGCAGCGCGCGGCGGATCGGCGAGGCGGGCATCGGAGCGCTCCGGATCGGGTCGGACGTGGGTGCCGGACGTCGGGACGCCGGCAAGCTGCGGCCGCGCGGCGGGTCGGACATGGGGAGAACGACCCCGTGCCGCGACTGGCGGGCCGGATGGCGGACCGCCTAGGCTTCGCCGCGTGCGCGTCGCCCACCTCACCATCAGCGGCATGACCGCCGTCCACGCCGTGCGGGCGGTCTACACCGCGTTCGCGGGCGTGCCGGGCGTGTCGCGCGCGGAGGTCGTGATGGGCGGCGCGACGGTGGAGCACGACGGCACCGTGACCGAGGCGATGCTCGCCGACGCGGTGGCGCTGGCCGGCTGCGCGCTGGTCGCGGTGCGCGAGGAGCGGCGGCTGCCGACGCTGTAGCGGGCGCGTCGTCGCCGCATCGCGGCCTCGCGGTTCCGACCGCTCCCGGGGCCGGTTAGCTTGCCCCGCGCTCCCGCCTCCGTCCGCACGCCGCGAGCGCCGCGGCCGCGCCCTCGCCGCGCCGCCCGGTTTCCAGTCCGCGATGGAGCGCGCTCCCCCGCCCCACGCCGACCGGGCCGCCGGCCCCGCGAGGACGTCCGGATGACGCCACCGCACCCGTCCGACGGACGCGACGCCACGCACAGCGTGGCGGCGCTGCTCGCGCCGGACATCCTCGTGATGCTCGACGAGGAGCCGGAGAACGTCGCGCTGGAGGTCGAGGAGGTGCACCCGGCCGACCTCGCCGACGTGGCCGAGGCGCTGCCCAAGGAGCGCGTCGCGGAGTTCCTGAGCGCGCTGCCGGCCGCGCGCGCCGCCGACGTCCTCGAGTACCTGAACGACGAGCTGCGCTCGGACGTCTTGGAGGCGATGAGCACGCGGCAGGCCGCGGAGCTCGTCACGCAGATGACGCCCGACGACCGCGCCGACGTGCTCGAGGCGCTGGCCGAGGAGAACGAGGAGCGGGCCGAGGAGATCCTCGAGCAGATCCCGCGCGAGGCGCGCGAGGAGACCGAGCGCCTGCTGGCCTACGAGCCGTATTCGGCCGGCGGCCTGATGACCACCGAGTTCGTCTCGGTGCCCGAGGCGCTGACGGTGGAGGAGGCGCTGCAGCGCGTGCGCGCGATGGCGCGCGCCGAGCGGCGCGAGGCGATGTACACGGTCTACACGACCGACGAGGCGGGGCGGCTGCGCGGCGTGCTGTCGCTGCGCGAGCTGCTCGCCGCGCCCGAGGGCGCGCGCATCGCGGACCTGGCATGGAGCGAGGTCGTGACGGTCGCGCCGACGGCCGAGCAGGAGGAGGTCGCGCGCCTGACGTCGAACTACGGCTTCGTCGCCGTCCCCGTCGTCGACGCCGAGCGGCGGCTCCTCGGCGTCGTGACGGTCGACGACGTCATCGGCGTCATCGAGGAGGAGCAGACCGAGGACGTCCAGAAGCTCGGCGGCATGGAGGCGATCGACGAGCCGTACCTCGCCGCCAGCTTCTGGACGATGATCCGCAAGCGCGTGGGCTGGCTGGCCGCGCTGTTCGTGGGCGAGCTGTTCACCGCGACGGTGATGCAGCAGTTCGAGGACGAGCTGAAGGTCGCCGTCGTGCTGACGCTCTTCATCCCGCTCATCGTCAGCTCGGGCGGCAACTCCGGCTCGCAGGCGACGTCGCTGGTGATTCGCGCGATGGCGCTGCAGGAGGTGCGGCTGCGCGACTGGTGGAAGGTCGCGCGGCGCGAGCTGCCCACGGGGCTCACGCTCGGCGTCATCCTCGGCGTCATCGGCGTGTTCCGCGTGCTGCTGTGGGAGTGGCTGGGCCTGTGGCGTCCGCAGCCGCATTACCAGCTCGTCGCGCTGACGGTCGGCATCGCGGTGATGGGCGTGGTGACGTTCGGCTCGCTCGCCGGCTCGATGCTGCCGTTCCTGCTGCGCCGCATCGGCTTCGACCCCGCGAGCGCGTCGGCGCCGTTCGTGGCGACGCTGGTGGACGTGACGGGGCTCGCGATCTACTTCCTGGCGGCGGCGCTGGTGCTGCGCGGCACGCTGCTGTGAGCGGCGACGGGCGCGGCACGCCGCACGCCGCGAAGTCGAACGCCTCGGCGAGCCTGCTGGTCGCGTTCGCGGCCTGCTGCTTCGGCTCGATCAGCATCCTGACGGTCGTCGCCACGCGCGCGGGCACGTCGCTGCCGACGCTGCTGTTCTGGCGCTACGGGCTGGCCGCCGCGCTGATGCTGCCCATCGCGTGGCGCACGCGCGCGCGGTCCGCGACGCCGGTGGGCGGGCGTCACGCCGTGCAGCGCGCGCTGGTCGCGGGTGCAGGCCAGGCGGCGGTCGCGTTCCTCAGCCTCTCGTCGCTGCGCTGGATCGGCGCGGCGACGCTCGGCTTCCTGTTCTACACGTTCCCCGCGTGGGTCGCGCTGTTCGCGGCGCTGCGCGGCACCGAGCGCGTGGACGGCCGCAAGGTGCTGGCGCTCGCGCTCTCGCTCGGCGGCATCGTCCTGATCGTCGGCGCGCCGTCGGCGGGCGGCGGCACGACCGTGTGGCCGGGCGTGCTGCTCGCGCTGGCGAGCGCGCTGCTCTACGCGATCTACATCCCGTACCTGGGCGGCCTGCAGCGCGCGACGACGCCGGAGCTGGCGACGCTCTACGTCACCGCGGGCGCGGCGACGCTGTTCGCGGCGGGCGCGCTGGCCGACGGCACGCTCACCGCGCAGCTCGCGCCGGCCGCGTGGGCGTCCGCGCTGACGCTGGCGATCCTCTGCACCGTGATCGCGTTTCAGGCCTTCCTGCGCGGGCTGCACGGCCTCGGCCCGGTGCGCACGGCGATCGTCAGCACCGTCGAGCCGTTCTGGACCGCCGTGCTGGGCGCCGTCGTGCTGCGGCAGGCGCTGACGCCCGTGATGCTCGCCGGCGGCGCGCTGATCGCGGCGGCGGTCCTGCTGCTCCAGCTCCCCGCGCGTGGCGCCGGTCGCGCGGTGGGCGACGCCGCGTAGCGCGGGCATCCCCCGGTCCGCGCGGACCGTCAGACGGGGAGCGGCCGCGGACTGCGGCGGCGTGCGTCGGCGCGCACGAACGTCGCGCCCCCCACGAGCGCCACGGTCGCGAACGAGAACCACTGCACCGCATAGCTGAAGTGCGAGCCCTCGTCGAGCGCGGGCGGCGGCACGCGCACCGGGCGGTCCTGCGGCGGCTTCTCCTCGCCCGGTGGCGGCGTCCAGACGACGTAGTACGGCGTGACCGGATAGCCCGTCTCGCGCGCGACCGCCGTGGCGTCCAGCCACCGATACGCGCGCACGTCGCGCGCGGCGGAGAGGCGCGCGGGCCCCGGACGGCTCGACGGCAGCTCGACGAAGCCGTCCACGCGCACGGTGTCTCCCTCGCGCCAGCGCGCGAGGTCGACGTCGGTGCCGTTCGCGGAGTAGACCCAGCCGCGGCTCACGAGCACCGCGGTGTCGCGCCCGGCGACACGCACGGGCGTCACGATGTGCACGCCCGGCGATCCGTCGCGCGAGCGGTTCACGAGCACGATCTCGCGCGCGTAGTCCGCGACGCCGACGAGCGCCACGCGCCGGTAGTGGTGGAGCCCCGTGTCGGCCGGCAGCGCGTCGACCGACGCCGGCGCCTCGCGCATGCGCGCGGCCACCGCGGCGTTGTGCGCGCGCCGCTCGCCGAGCCGCGCGAGCTGCCAGAACCCGAGCCGCACGCACACGGCGGCGACGACGAGCGAGAGGACGAGGAGGCTGAGGGCGCGGCGGGACATGGTCCGAAAGCTAAACGCTGCGAACTGCGGGCTGCGGATCCTCGACCCGCGCCCCTCCACGCGCTCTTCGGGTGTCGTCCCGAGCGGAGCGAGGGACCCGCTCTCCCCGGTGAGTGGTCAGTCGATGCGCGCTCGTCCCGAGCGAACGGAGGACAAGAGGACAGGATGACCAGGAGGCTCCACGCGGCGCGTCGTCCCGAGCGCCGGTGCGGAGCCTCTTCGCCATCCTGTCATCCTGTCCAATGTCGTGCGCAGCTCTGGGTCTGCTGCGCCGGTCGCTGGTCGGCGAACGAGGGGCTACGGATCCTCCGGACGAGACGGATGCTGCGGATCGCTCCGCGTGGCGGCGACGTCCCACGCAGTCCAGAGGAGTGATCCGTTTGATCCGGCTCATCCGGAGCATCCGCATCCAAATGCGTAGTTCGTGCAGGCCTGGTGCATCGTCGGTCGCCGAGGGCACCGGGGAACACGATCCGCAGTCCGCAGCTCCCCGCGGTGACGCGGCCCGCGCTCAGAATAGTCCCAACTGGTCCCCGAGTTCGTCCGGCTGCACTGGCCGCTGGCCGAGCATGCGCTGCAGGTCGCGCGCGCTGGACGGGCTGTGGCCGGCGAAGTGGTTGTTCACGTAGCCCCACACCCGGTCCAGCCGGCCGGCGAGCGCGCGCAGCGCCGCCGCCCACGCCTCCAGCTCGCGCGTGCGGTCCACCTGGATGCGCGAGTAGTCCACGATGTCGCGGTTGGGGCCCATCCAGCGCACGTACGCGAAGTCCGCCGTGGGACGCTCCGCCAGCGCGAGCATCTGCCGCCGCGGGACCCAGCGCGCGTCCGTGAGCGCGACCGCCACGCGGTGCTCGGCCAGCAGCGCGAGCACGCCGTCGGTGAGCCAGCCGCGCTGCCGGAACTCGATCGCGACCGGCACGTCGTCCGGGAGTCGCGGGAGGAACTGCACGAGCGCGGGCAGCTCCGCGGGCCCGAAGTCGGGGCCCAGCTGCACCAGCACGGGACCGAGCTTCGGGCCCAGCTCGCGTGCGCGGTCGAAGAAGAGCTGCATCGCGGACACCGCGTCGTCGCCGCGCAGCCGCCGCTCGTGCGTGATCTCCTGCGGCAGCTTGAGCGCGAACGAGAAGTCCGCCGGCGTCCGCTCGGCCCAGCCGCGCACCGTCTTCGCGGGCGGGATCGCGTAGAAGGTCGAGTCGACCTCCACCGTCCGGAACGCGCGCGCGTACATCGACAGGAAGTCGCCGACGCGCGTGCCGCTCGGATAGAACGGACCCACCCACGCGTCGTAGTTCCACCCCTGCGTGCCGATGCGCACGCGAGCCGCGACCGCGTCGGCCGTCGTCGTGCCGGCCGCGCGCGCCGGAGCGCCGCTGGAAGGAGTCCCCGCACTGGCACCGCGCATGCGCCCAATCGGCGCGGCGGACAGAGCGGTGTCAAGTGTGCGCAGGGCCCCGAACTTGCCGCCCTGCGCCAGGAACCCATTGGGGAGGACGCGATGCCATCCGACATGCCCGACCCGCGCGATCCGACGTCGCGCGGCGCCCACGACGCCCGGGACGAGCACCCGCAGCTCGCCGACACCGCCTCGTTCCCGGCCGCGTCGCGTCCGCACGAGCCGCCCACGGAGCCGGAGCGCCCGATGGACGCGGACGAGAAGCGCAGCGTCGAGATCACGAGCGGCCCCGCGGGCGCGCTGGCCGGCGCCGCCGCCGGCGCGACGGCGGGGCTGGCGACGATGGCGCTCGGCCCGATCGGCCTCGGCATCGGCGCGCTGGTGGGCGCCGTCGCGGGCGGCCTGGGCGGCTGGTTCGGCGGACAGGCCGCGACCGAGGTGACGTACGACGCCGCGCACGACGCGCACTACCGCGCGCTGTTCGAGGGCGGCATGGCGACCGACCGCGGCTTCGACACGGTGCGCCCGGCGTACCAGCTCGGCCACCTCGCCGCGCACAACCCGGAGTGGCGCGGCCGCGAGTTCACGACCGTGGAGCCCGACCTGCGCCGCGCGTGGGACGCGAACCTGCGCGGCCGGCAGGGTCCCGCCTGGGAGAGCGTGCGCGCGTACGTGCGCGACGCCTACGGGCATGCGCGCAGCGAGGGCGCGGGCATCCGGCGCGACACGTCGGTGTTCGGCAGCGCGGGCAGCGCGGTGGATCCCGACGAGCTGGCGCGCGCACGCGCCGGCCGGCCGAGCACGGACTACGCGGCGCCGGGCACGATGTCGTGGCGCGACGACGAGAGCGTGGTCGGCGAGGCGAGCGACGCGCACGACGCACGGGATTCGCGTCCGCCGCTCGGCGAGCTGCCGGAGACCGACGCGAACAGCGCGAACCGCCCCGATCGCGACCGCGGCTATCACTGACCGCGTGAACGCGTAGGCACGCCCGCCGCGCGTGGCGCGCGGCGGCGGACTGGAGCGCAGTGGGACGGGTCTCCTTCTTGCCCCCTGCGCGCACGCTCCGCCGTCGCGCGCCGCGGCGTCCCGCGCAGCGGAAGCGAGGCGGATGGACCGCCATCAGAGACGCCAAGCGAGGACCACATGGACCGGAATCCAGCGGACGACCTGAACGATCGCATGCGCGAGGAGCGCCTGCGGGAGGAGCGCCTGCGTGCGAGTGGGCTCGATCGCAGCGGCGTCCCCGATTCGAACGCGTCGAGCGAGTCGCTCGTCGGCGACTCGCTGCGCGCCGATGCGCCGGTCGCGGACGCGCCCCACGTGCGTCGCGCGGACGTGAACCCGGGCGACGAGATCGGCGAGGCGGTGGGCGGCATCTCGGGCGTGCTCACGGGCGCGGCCCTCGGCTCGCTCGGTGGGCCGATCGGCACGATCATCGGCGGCATCGCGGGCGCGGTGAGCGGCTGGTGGGCGGGCCGCGCGATCTCCGAGGCGGCCAGCCACCACACGAACGACGACGACGAGTACTACCGCACGCACTTCGACTCGTCGGTGCGCGGCGAGTCGCGCAGCTACGACGACGTGCGCCCGGCGTACCAGCTCGGCCACCTCGCGGGCCGCAATCCCGACTACAGCTCGCGCAGCTTCGACGAGGTCGAGGGCGACCTGCGCCACGGCTGGTCGACGGACGTCAGCCAGCGCCACGGCCAGTGGGACGAGGTGCGCGACTACGCGCGCCACGCCTACGAGCGCGGGCGCACCTCGGGCGCGACGTTCGGTGGCACGCGCGACGCCGACGCCAGCATGGGCGGCACGGGCGAGTCGATCGGCGGCGGCGTGGGCGACGCGCTCACGAACGCGGGCCGTCGCGTCGGCAACGCGCTCGACGACGTGAAGGACCGCATGGACGGGAACCCCGCCTCGCGTCCGGGCCCCGACGCCACCGACTCGTCGATGCGCACGGGCGGCGCGACGGGCACCAGCGGCATGGGCACGAGCAGCACGAGCGGCATGAGCAGCACGAGCGGCATGAGCAACACGCCCACGAGCGACGCCATGATCGCCCGCGACGCGCGCGCGCTCGGCGACACGGCGCTCGGCGACGCGGGCCGCACCGGCGGCGCGCTCGGCGCGATGGGCGGCATGGCCGGCGCGGCGGGCTACGCGGCGGGCAGCACGGCCGACCGCGTCGGGAACTTCGTGGACGACACGAAGGACCGCATCGACGGCAACCCCGCGTCGCGTCCGGGCTACGACCGCACGGACGATCCGTCGCGCGGCACGACGGGTGGCGTCTACGGCGGCGGGACGGGCGTCGGCGACCGCGTCGAGAACGCGGCCGACCGCGCGGGCAACGCGGTGGAGCGCGCGTGGGACAAGACCAAGGACGTCGCGCACCGCGCCGCCGACCGGGTCGAGGACGCGGTCGACGACACCAAGGACCGCATCGACGGCAACCCGGCCTCGCGCCCTGGCGTCGATCGCACGGACGATCCCGATCGTCGCTTCTGACAGACAGCACGACGGACTCCGGCCTGCGGGTCCGAACGACGACAACGCGACAGGATGACGAGGAGGCTCCGCGCGGCGCTTGGGTGAGCGCGCCGCGCGGAGCCTCCTCGTCATCCTGTCATCCCGTCTGCCTTTCGTCGTTCGGTTCGGTGCTCCGGACCTCTTGCCCATTGGGGAGGACGCGGATGAACCGGATGCCTCGGATCGTCCCACGTGGCGGCGACATCCCATGCGCCACACGGCGCGATCCGTCAGATCCGCTCCGATCCGGAGCATCCGCATCCTCACCAATAGCCAACAGGGCGGGCGCGAGCATGGCTGCCGAGGGCACGGAGCAGGACCCGCCGTCCGCAGCCCACAGCCCGCTACTGCATCACCTTCGCGCCGTCGAGCGTCCAGCGCGTCATCCACGCCAGCTCGCGGCGCATCTTGTCCAGCTGGTGCCGCGGCTCGCCGAGGCCGTGGCCCTCGCGCGGGTAGAACACGAGCGAGACGGGCACGCCGTTCCGCTTCAGCCCCAGGTAGAGCTCCTGCGCCTGCCCCGTGGGCACGCGCATGTCCTGCTGCCCGTGCAGGATCAGCGTCGGCGTCTTCGCCTGCTTGATGAACGTCATCGCCGAGCGCTTGCGGTACTCCTCGACGTTGTCGTAGGGCGTCCCGCCGAAGTAGCCGTCCAGCGTGCTCGGGATGTCGTTGGTGCCGTACATCGACTCCATGTTCGTGAGCCCCGCGCCCACCATCACGGCCTTGAACCGCTGCGTCTGCGTGAGCGTCCACGCGGTCATGTAGCCGCCGTAGCTCCAGCCGGCCTGCGCGAGCCGCTGCGGATCGGCGACGCCGCGCGCCACCAGCGAGTCGATGCCGATCTGGATGTCCCGGTAGTCGCCGTTGCCCCAGTCCCTGATGTTCGCGCGCAGGAAGGCCTCGCCGTAGCCGGTGGAGCCGCGCGGGTTGGGCTGGAAGACGATCCAGCCGCGCCCGGTCCACACGTGCGCGTAGCTGCCGTAGTTCGACGGGAAGCGGTCGAGCCACGCGCCCGCGGGTCCGCCGTGCACCTGCGTCACCAGCGGGTAGCGCTGGCCGGGCTTGAAGTCCGCCGGGTAGATGACGAGCCCCTCGACCTCGAGGCCGTCGTGCCCCCTGTAGCGCAGCGTCTCGGTGCGGCCGATGGCGAGCGTGCGGACCTGCGGGTTGTGGTCGGTGAGTCGGCGCGGCGCCGTTGCGCCCCGCGCGCCGACGCGCGCCACGTGCACGTCCGGCGGCGTGCGCAGGTCCGAGCGCAGGAGCGCGATCGTCGCGCCGTCGTCGCTCACGTCCGCGTCGCCGAGCCACGCGGCGTCGGTGAAGAGGGCGCGCGGCGTGCCGCCGCTCGCGGGCACGGTGAAGACGTTGCCCGTGGTGCGCGTGTTGGCCTCGAAGCGCAGCGTGCGGCCGTCGCGCGACCAGCTCGGATCGCTCGGCTGGTACGCGAAGTCCGGCGCCGTCACCACGCGCGACGCGCCGCCCGCCGCCGGCATCACCGCGAGCCGCAGCATCCCCACGTCGGCCGACGTGCCGGCGCGCGTGAGGAACGCGATCGACTGCCCGTCCGGCGACCAGCGCGGCGACGCGTCGCTCCCCGGATTGTCGGTGAGCTTCCGCGGCTGCGCCGAGCCGTCCGCGGCCACGACCCACACGTCGCTCTTCGAGCCGTCGTCGGCCTTGGGTGTCGGCGTCACGACGTACGCGAGCTGCCGGCCGTCGGGCGACCACTGCGGATCGCCGACGCTGAAGTCCCCCTGCACCAGCTCGCGCGCCTTCCGCTCCGCGACGTCGAGGATCCAGAGGCGCGTGTGCGGGAAGAGGCTGTCGACGACGATGGCGTCGTCCTTCGCCTTCTGCCGCCGCTCCTCGTCGGCGGTGGGCGTGCGGGCCGCGACGTAGGCGATGCGCCTGCCGTCCGGCGACCACTGGAACGCGCTGACCGCGGTCTTCGCGTCGGTCAGCCGCTCGGCCTCGCCGCCGTTCGGGTCGAGCACGAAGATCTGCGGCCGCTCCTCGCGCGCGCTCACGAACGCGAGCCGCCGTCCGTCGGGCGACCAGCGCGGCGAGCCGTCGCTCTTCTTGCTGGTCGTCAGGCGCCGCGCGGGCGCGCTGCCGTCGGTGCGCACGAGCCACACGTCGCTGTCCACCGCGTTCTCCACGGTGTCGGTGACGCTGACGACGTAGGCGATCCACTGGCCATCGGGCGAGAGCTGCGGGCCGCTGACGCCGCGCACGCCCATGACGTCCTCGGGCGTCATGGGGCGTGGCGCCTGCGCGGCGGCGACGGACGCGAGGGCGGGCGCCAGCGCGAGGGGGAGCGCGGCGGCGAGTCGGCGGAGCATGGGGACCTCGGGAGGGAGTCGAGGGTCCAGCCTAACGCGCGGGCCGGCGGCGGGACAGGGTATGGGGAGGCACGCGTCCGGCGGCGTGCTGCGTGTGGGCTCCGTGCCCTCGGCAGTCGACGTCGCCGCCGGCCAGCACGAACTACGCGAGGGGAGTACGGATCCTTCGGATGAGCCGGATCATGCGGATCGCTCCTCTCGGCGCACGGGGCGTCGCCGCCACGCGGAGCGATCCGAATGGTCCGTTCCGATCCGAGGCATCCGCATCCTCCCCACAAGCACCATCTCCGCAGCGCGACGAGGCGTCCCGAGGTCGCGCACGCAGCACTCAGCACGCAGCTATCTGTACGTCTCGAAGAACCCCGCCCCCTCGCCAGCGATCGGCGCTCCGCCCGCGCGCCCCGACAGCCGCGCGACGCCCTTCATCTGCACGAAGTAGGGACGCGACAGCTGCCGCGCGTACTCCGCCTCGCCGCGCTCGACGAGTCCGATCCGCGTGTCCGTCGCGACCGCGTCCTCGACGAGCAGCTCCAGCCGCAGCGTGTCGCGCCCGCGCACGTCCTCCAGCCAGCCGCGCGCCGGCACGCGCACCTCGCGGCCGGCCACGCGCACCGTGCGCGCGTCCTCGTAGCGGATGGTGCGCGGGCGGAAGAGCGCGCGGAAGCCGAGCGAGTCCACCACGTAGACGAAGAGCGGCGTGGCGCTGCGCAGCGAGTCCGGCGGCTGCACGCGGCCGTAGAGCAGCGTGTACGCGCCCGCGCGCGCGGCGCCCCACTCCCACGTCACGCCCTGCCACGTCCCCCAGTTGTGGTCATGGTACGACTGCGCGCCGTCGAAGCGCTCGCACGCGCCGCCCACGCACAGCGAGCCCGTCGCGTCGGCGCGCAGCCCCGCCACCGCATAGCCCGACGCGAAGTCGCCGCTCTCCAGCGTCGCGCCCGGGAAGTACGCGCGCGGTGCGGGCGCGACCACGAGATCCACCGCCACGCGCGCGCCGCTCCCGTCCTCGGCCACCGCCTCGGCGCGCACGGCGTAACGGCCGTCCGGCAGCACGCGCACGCTCGACGTGCCCACGCGCAGGTCCGCGTCGGCGGTCGAGAAGCGCACGTCCGCCGGTCCGACGCGCGCGCTGAAGCGGCGCGCCGGCGCGCCCTGCGCGTGCGTCGTCACGAGCACCTGCCCGCCCCAGCGCGGCGTGCCGGCGGAGTCGGGCTGACCGATGCGCCCGCCCACCATCAGCGTCACGAACGCCCACCGCTGCCGGTCGGCCGAGAGCACGTTGAAGTAGTGCCACTCGGCCCAGCTGTCGGGGCGCGCGATGTTCGCCGGCGGGAGGTGGAAGCGGTCGATCGCGTGCCGCAGCTCCGCGGGCGTCGGCTCGGCCCAGCGGTGGTCGCCGTCGTCGTCGCGCCACGCGCCGCCACCGAGGTCCGCGCCCGCGCCGACCGCCGCCGACGCCGACGGCACCTCGCCCGCCGCGCGCACGCCGAGCTCGCGCCCGTCGCGCAGCCGCAGGTAGAGCAGCTTGCCGTCGATCTGTGGCGCGACCGCGCGCACGTCGCGCGCGAGGCGCGGCGCGGCCAGCAGCTGCCCCTGCACGAAGCGCGCGTTCGGGATGGAGAAGAAGAGGCCACCGAGACCGCCCGTCTTCATCACCTCGACGTCGAGGCCCTCGGGCAGCACCGTGATCTCGCCGCCGCCCACCAGCTTCTCGTCGCTCGCCTGCGCCAGCAGCGCCTCGCCGATCGCGAGCAGCACGACCATCACGCCCACGCCCAGCCCGTAGCCCAGGAAGAGCAGCGCGCTGCGCCACGGGCGGTGGACGAGGTTGCGGAGCGCGAGCAGCGCGATCATGTGGAGACCGCCGCCTCGTCGCGCTCGACGACGCCGTCGCGCATGTGCACGACGCGCCGCGCGGCGCGCGCCAGCGACTCGTCGTGCGTCACGACCACGATCGTCGTGCCGTCGGCGTTGAGACGACCCAGCAGCGCGACGATCTCCTGGCCGGTGCGCGCGTCCAGCTCGCCCGTGGGCTCGTCGGCGAGGAGCAGCGCCGGACGGTTCGCGAGCGCGCGCGCGATCGCCACGCGCTGCTGCTCGCCACCCGAGAGCTGCGCCGGCCGGTGCCCCTCGCGCGCGCCCAGTCCGACGTACGCGAGCAGCTCGCGCGCGCGGTCGCGCCGCTCGGCCTTCGGCACGCGCGCCTCCGCCATCGGCAGCTCGACGTTCTCGCGCGCGCTGAGCGTCGGCATCAGGTAGAAGCGCTGGAAGACGAAGCCGACGTGGCGCAGTCGGAACGCCGTCGCCTGCGCGTCGGGCAGCGCGCCCACGTCCTCGCCGCGCAGGCGCACGATGCCCGACGACGGCCGGTCGATCGCGCCCAGCAGATGAAGCAGCGTCGACTTGCCGCAGCCGGACGGACCGACGACGGCGACCCACTCCCCCGCCCCGACGTCCAGCGAGACGCCGCGCACCGCGTGCACCGTCTCGCTGCCGAGGCGGTAGTCGCGGTGAACGTCGCGCAGCGAGAGCACGGCGCTCATCCCACCGCCTCCTCGCGCAGCGTCCCCGCGATCGGCAGCGACGCCGCGCGCCACGACGGATACACGCCCGCCGCGATCCCCGACAGCACGAGCAGGCCGAGCGCGCGCCACGCCGCCGCAGGTTGGAAGACGAAGAACTCGAACGCCGCCGGCAGCCCCGGGAAGTCGGCGAGGATCGCGTTCAGGTAGCGCGCGGTCACGAGCCCCAGCGCGAGGCCGAGCGCGGCGCCGGTGAGGCTCAGCGCCGCGCCCTCGATGACGATCTGCTGCACCACGTGCAGCCGGCTGACGCCGATCGCGCGCAGCACGGCGATCTCGCCCACGCGCTCGTTGACGGAGACGGTCACCAGCGTCGTGACGAGGAGGAAGCCGATGACCAGGCTGATGGCGCCGAGCACGAAGGCGAGCTGGCGGAAGTAGCTGAGGCGCTGCTCGACCTGAGCCAGCGCCGTGGCGGTGGAGATCGCGCTCACGCGCGGCTGCGTGCGCTCGATCGCCGCCCGCACGGCCTCGACGTCGGCGCCGTCGCGCACGCGGGCCATCAGCAGCGACACGCGGTCGTGTCCCTCGGGGCCACGCAGCCCCTGCAGCGTCGCGAGCGGCAGCGCGACCGCCGCCTGCCCCGCGGGCATGTAGAAGAAGCGCGCGGTGCCGACGATCGCGACGCGCCGACGCGCCGCATAGGCGCGCAGCTGCGGGTCGAAGCCGGCGGCGACGTCGATCGTGTCGCCGACCTGCGCCCTCGCGGCGCGAAGGAAGGCGTCGTTGGCGACCACCTGGTCGGCGCGCGCGACGTCGGCGCCGCCGGTGCGCTCGTAGTCGCCCTGCACCGCCGGCTCGATGCCGAGCGCGAAGGTGACGGCGCGCGGCGGCGCGGTGCCCGCCGCGTCGCCCGCGCCGGCGGCGAGGACGTGCAGCTGCCCGCCGAGCACGGGGCTCACCGCCGCGATGTCGGGGCGCGCGCGCAGCGCGGCCACCAGCTCCGCCGCGCCCGCGATGGTCGCCTCGCTGTCGAACGGCAGCGTGCCCTTGGGCGCGAGCCGCAGCTGGTAGCCGCGCACCATCAGCAGGTCGCCGAACGACTCGCGCATCCCGCCGGCGAGCATCACCATGTCCAGCAGCAGCGCGGCCGACACGGCGACGCCGAGGATCGCGAGCAGCGTGCGCGTGCGGTGGCGGACGAGCGCCGCGGCGGCCAGCGTGAGGCGCATGCGCTAGCGGCCGAACAGCTCCAGCGGCGCCGTGCGCGCCAGCCGCACTGCCGCCGCGAGCCCCGCGAGCACGCCGAGCACCAGCGAGAGGCCCACCGCGAACGTCGCGACCTCCGGCGTGACGAGCGCGAACAGCAGCGGCGTGCGGTAGACGCCCTGGTAGTACGCGTTCACCACGCGGCTGGCCGCCCAGCCGATGCCGAGGCCCATCGCGCTCCCCAGCAGCGCGACCATCGACGCCTCGAGCACCAGCGCGCTCACCACCGTGCGGCGCGAGATGCCCATGAGGCGCAGCGCCGCGACGTCGCGCCGCCGCTCGTCGATCTTCAGGAGCAGGATGCAGAGCAGGAACGCCGCGCTGGCGACGACCGTGATGACGCCGATCGCGCGGTGGAAGCGGCGCACCACCTGGAAGGTGCGCGACGTCTTCACGGCGACGTCGGTGCTGCGGTAGGCGCGGAAGCCGAACGCCGCGTCGTTGACGGCGGTCAGCGCGCGCGCGGTGGCGTCGTCGCCGCGCGTCGCGACCGCGAACCGGTCGACGCGGTTGTCGTAGCCGGCGAGCCGCTGCAGCTGGTCCAGGTGCAGACGCACGCGATACTCGCCGCGCGCGATCTCGGCCGGGTCGGCGCCGCGGCGCACGAACGCGCCGACGACGACGGTGTCCTCGGGCGCGGCGCGCCGCTCGGCGGCGGACGTCGCCGCCAGCACCACCGTGTCACGCAGTCGCAGCCCCGCGTCGCGCTGCAGCCGCTCGTCGACGGCGATCGTGCGGAGCGCGCCGGCGCGCGACAGCGGCGTCACGCGCCCCTGCTCGACCACGACGGGCGCGACGCCCTGCGCCGCCGCGGGCAGCGGCGCGAGCGCGAGCAGCGACGCGGCGAGCGCCGATCGGAGCGTCGGAAGGAGGGAGTGCATGCGGCCGGCGGGTAACGAAGGGCGCGCGCGGCGGGTTCCCGCCGTCGCCCGCACGGGTCGCGCGTCGTGCGTCAGTCCGCGCGCTCGGGCAGTTGGCCCTGCGGCGGCGCGACGCGCGCGAGCTCGTCGCGCAGCACGCGCTGCTCGACCTCCGGCTCGCGCACCGCCTTCACCCACTGCGCGGTGTCGCGCAGCGACGCGCGCGACTCGGGGAAGCCGAGCTCCGACTCGCGCATCTTCCGCATCCCGCGGGTCACGAGCAGGTAGGCGACGCCCAGCTCGAGCGCGCCGACGATCAGCGTGCCCGCCCAGTAGTTGCCCAGCAGGCGCCCGCCGAGCGCGGCGAGCGCGATGGTGAGCGCGGAGAGCGCGATGACGGCCGCGCCGAAGGCGATCGCCAGCCGCACGGTGCCGCGGGCGGCGCCGTGCACGCTCTCGCGGACCTCCAGCTTCGCCAGCCGCACCTCGTCGAGGGCCAGCCGCTTGGAGTCGTCGGCCAGCCGGCGGATCAGGTCGGGGATGCCGGCGTCGGGATCGATCGGCGCGGGGGGACGGCTGGCCACGGCAACCTCCGATGGGACCACGGACACGCGGCGTGGCGCCGCGCAACGGATGCTGCGCCCGGGCTGGGGCGCGACGCGGCAGGGCGCAAAGAGCGTTCCGGCGACCGTCCCGCGGCGAGGGGCGTCAACGACGCGCCAGACGAACGCTCACGACGTGCCGCCGTTCCCCCGCCCGGGGGCCGCGGCGGCCGCGCGACCCGCGACGCTGCGACGCGTGCGCGGCGCCTCGACCGGCTCCAGCGGCTCCACGAGCACCTGCTGCGCGACCACGGACCCCACCGCCGGCCGCGCGTCGCCCACCGCGAGCGTGATCGGCCCGTCGAACGGCGCGCGCGCCACCAGCGTCACCTCGGCCCCCGGCGTCAGCGCCAGCTCGCCCAGATAGCGCAGCAGCTCGCCGTCCTCGTCGCTCACGCGCACCACGCGCGCCCGCGCGCCCGTCGCCAGGTCGGCCAGCGCGACGTGGTGCCGCTCGTCCACCGCGCCCTCGCGCGTCGGGATGGGCGCGCCGTGCGGGTCGAACGCGGGGTCGCCGAGCGCCGCCGCCATCCGGTCGATGAGCGCGTCGGACGCCGCGTGCTCCAGCCGCTCGGCCTCCTCGTGCACGCCGTCCCACGGGTAGCCCAGCACGGTGGCCAGGTAGCACTCGAGGATGCGGTGGCGGCGCAGCGTGCGGAGCGCGGCGCGCCGGCCGTCGGGCGTCAGCCGCACGCCGCGATACCGCTCGTAGGTCAGCAGCCCCTGCTCGGCCAGCCGCCGCACCATGCCGCTGACGCTCGCCGGCGCGACGCCGAGGCGGTGCGCGATCTCGTTGGTCGCCGCGGCGCCGCCGGTGCGCTCCAGATCGTAGACGGCCTTGAGGTAGTCCTCGACCGGGGCGGTGAGCGCAGGAGCGCTCTGTGGCGGGGCGGCGGGGCGCGACGACATGCGCCTAAACGTAGCCCGTCAGGCCGGCGGCGGGACCGGGACCGCCTCGACCGCGCGGACCGGCGTCGGCCGGGCGGGCTGCGGCCCGCGCAGCAGCAGCACCGGGATCGAGGCACGGTGGCGTACGGCCTCGGCCACCGAGCCGTAGACGACGTCGGCCAGGAAGCGGTGGCCGTGCGTCGCCATCGCGATCAGGTCGCACCGCTCGCGCTCCGCGGCCGCCAGGATCTCGTCGGCGGGATCGCCACTCGCCAGCACGGCGTCGCACTCGAACCCCTCGGCGCACAGCGCCTCGCAGGTCGACTCCAGGTACTCGCGGTCGCGCCGCATCTCCTCGGACTCGCGCAGCGGCACCTGGCCGATGTTGCGCGCGACCCACCCGTCGGCGACGTGGATCAGCGTGACGCTCGCCCCGCACAGGCGGGCCAGCGGGCGGACGTGCTCGAGGATGCACGCGTCGTACGGCGAGTGCTCGAGCGGCACCAGGATGCGGGCGTAGACCGACATGAGCGGGAGTCTGGCGCCGGAAACGGGGCCCCGCAAGCAAGGAACCCCCGACGGCGGCGCCTCGAACCTCTGGCGGGCTGCGTGCTGCGTGGCCGGCATCGATGCGGCGGACTTGAACGACGAGTGCTTTGACGGGATGACAGGATGACGAGGAGGCTCCGCACCGGCGCTTGGAGCATCGCGCCACACGGAGCCTCCTGGTCATCCTGTCATCCCGTCCGCTCTTGCAGGTCGCGTCCGGTGCGCCGGACTCCTTTGCCTGTTGGGGGATGCGGATGCTCCCGATGAGAGCGGATGCTTCGGATCGTCGCTCGTGGCGGCGACGTCCCATGCGCCGGGGCGGCGCGATCCGTTCGATCCGTTCCGATCCGGAGCATCCGCATCCCTCCCATCGGCCGACAGGTGAGGCGCACCGATGCGTCCCGAGCGGCCGTACACGCAGCACGCCGCACGCAGCGTCAGTTGAGGAACTCCCGCGCCGTCTGCACCAGCAGCCACGCATTCAGCCCGCCGATCACCGTCGCCACCAGGTACGCCAGCGCCTTCAGCCACCCCGGGTTCACGAACTCGCCCATCTTCAGCCGGTCGCTCGTGAACTGCACCAGCGGGAAGACCGCGAACGACAGCTGCAGCGACAGCACCACCTGGCTGAACACCAGCAGCTGCGCGGTGCCGCTCTCGCCGTAGAGCACCGACACGATCACCGCCGGCACGATCGCGATCGCGCGCGTGATGAGCCGCCGCATCCACGGGCGCAGCCGGATGTCGAGGAAGCCCTCCATCACGATCTGCCCGGCGAGGGTGCCCGTGAGCGTCGAGTTCTGCCCCGACGCCAGCAGCGCGAGCGCGAACACCGTGCTCGCCGCGCCGACGCCCAGCAGCGGCGACAGCAGCTGGTACGCGTCCTGGATCTCCGCCACCTGCGTGTTGCCCGAGCGGTAGAACGTCGCCGCCGCCACGATCAGGATCGCCGCGTTGATGAACAGCGCCAGGCTGAGCGCGACCGTCGAGTCGATGAAGGCGAAGCGCACCGCCTCCTTCTTCCCCGCCGCGCTCTGCTCGTAGCGGCGCGTCTGCACGATCGACGAGTGCAGGTAGAGGTTGTGCGGCATCACCGTCGCGCCCAGGATGCCGATCGCGATGTACAGCTTCGCCGGGTCGCGGACGATGTCCGGATCGGGCACGAAGCCGCGCGCGACCGCCACCACGTCGGGGCGCGACACGAAGAGCTCGAACAGGAAACAGGCGCCCACGGTCGCCACCAGCGCGATCACCAGCGCCTCGAGCCGCCGGAAGCCCTTGTTCTGCAGCGTCAGCACGAGCAGCACGTCGGCCGCCGTGATGACGATGCCCCACGTCAGCGGGATGTCGAACAGGAGGTTGAGCGCGATCGCCGTGCCGATGACCTCCGCCAGGTCGCACGCGGCGATCGCGATCTCGCACAGCAGCCAGAGCGCGAAGTTGACGGGCGCCGAGTAGTGGTCGCGGCAGGCCTGCGCGAGGTCGCGGCCCGTGACGATGCCGAGCTTGGACGCGAGGCCCTGCAGCAGCACCGCCATGAGGTTCGACAGCAGGATCACGCTCAGCAGCGTGTAGCCGAAGCGCGAGCCGCCGGCGAGATCGGTCGCCCAGTTGCCCGGGTCCATGTAGCCGACCGCGACCAGGTAACCGGGGCCCGCGAACGCCAGCATCTTCCGGAACGTCCCCACGCCCGACACGGGCACGGTCCGGTACGCCTCGGCCAGCGACGGCGCCAGGCGGGAGCGGCGCCAGCCGGCCTCGGGCGCGCCGTTGCCATCCGCGTGGGTCGCCGGCGCGAACTCCACGTCGTCGACGGGAACCGGACCGGGCGGCGAGCCCGGCGGAGCGGCGGACGGAGAGGACGGCGAAGCCATGGCGGCGCGGTTGGGGTCGGGTGCACCCGCAAGTTAGGGCGCCCTAACTCCCGCCACAAGGCAAGGCGCGGTCCACGCCTACCCGTGCCTCACTCGCCGTCCGGGCCGGTGCGCGGGGCCGGCGGCCACCGCTCCAGCAGCTGCTCCACGATCCGGTGCGTCATCCCCCAGATCGTGTGGCCGTCGTGCACGAAGCTCGGCACCGTCAGCGCGTGGCCGCGCGCCTGCACCGTGGACGTCGTGGCGAAGCCCGGCTCGCCGAAGCGGCGGATCGGCACCCAGAACGCCGCCGCCAGCTCGTCGCTCAGCACCAGCGGCCCTGGCGCCGCGAGCGCCACGTGCGGACGCACGACGATCGCGGGCAGCGCGGGATTGCGCGGGTACAGGTCGTCCAGCGTGCCGAGCAGCAGGCCGTCGCGCCGCAGCTCGAGGCCCGTCTCCTCCCACGTCTCGCGCGCCGCGGTGTCCCACGGGGTCGCGTCGTCGGGCTCCGCGCGACCGCCCGGAAACGCCACGTGCCCGCTCCACGGATCGCCCTCGTACTCCGCGCGCTTCACGAACAGCAGCTCCGGCGTGCCGTCCTCGCGCAGCCGGAGCACGAGCGCCACCGCGGCGTGCCGCGGCGGCCGGTCGTCGGGGTGAATGCGCGCCGGGCGGCCGGGCCGCGCCGCGAGGGCGGCGGCGAGGCGCGCGATCTCCGGGTGCGCGAGCCCGTCGGCGAGCGCGTGCGGGAGGGCGGGACGGCCGCCGTCGCTCACGCGCGCGCCCTCACTCGACCTCGCCGCCCGCGTCGGCCCAGGCGCGGATCCCGCCGCGCATCGAGCTCACCTTCCGGTAGCCCATCTGCTGCAGGACGTCGGCGGCCAGCACCGACCGGTTGCCGGACGCGCAGTAGAGCACGACCTCCTGCTCGCGCGGGACGCGCGACTCGATCGCGGACTCCATCACGCCGCGCGGGATGTGCAGCGCGCCGGGGAGGTGGCCCATCTTCCACTCGTTCGGCTCCCGGATGTCGAGCAGCGTGAACGACTCGCCCTGCGCGAGACGCGCGCGCACGTCGTCGGCCGACACTTCGGTGATGCGTGGCTTGGCCTCGGCGACCAGGTCGTGGTAGGTCTTCATGACGGAACGGTGGAGCGGAGGACGGAACGGCGGCGAACGAGGACGCGGAGAACGATAGGGCGTGAAACGGTGGGGCGTCTACCGATCCGCCTTTCCGTCTCACGCTCCACCGTCCTCCGCCGTTCCGTTCTCCGCCGGTCCGTCCCCCGCCGGTCCGTCCCCCGCTCTCAGGCGGAGAGCGTGAGCGTCCTCGTCTCGGTGTCGACGGTCGCCGGCGCGCCCAGCGGGATCGTCCACTGATCCTCGATGTGCCCCACCGGAATGCCGAGCAGCGCCGGGACCTGCAGCGCATCGGCGATCTCGGTGACGACCGCCGCCAGCGAGCGCCGCCCGTCGTCGTCGCACTCCTCCGGGCAGGCCGTGCAGTGGCCGAACGCGATCGCGCGGCAGCCGTCCAGGCAGCCCGCCAGCAGCAGCTGCCGCAGCATCCGGTCGATGCGGTAGGTCGCCTCGTTCACGTCCTCGATCACCGCGATCGCGCCGTCGAAGCGCGGGGCCCAGCGCGTGCCCGCGAGCGCCGCCAGCAGCGCGAGGTTGCCGCCCGCGAGCCGGCCCGTCGCGCGCCCCGGCCGCAGCGTGCGCGCCGCCGGCGCCTCGCCGCACGGCTCGCCGCCGTCGCGCAGCGCGGCCAGGAACGAGCGCTCGGAGAACGGCGTCAGCACCGCCCGCGCGGTCGGCCCGTGGTACGACACCAGCCCCGGCACCTCGACCGCGAGCGCGCAGTGCAGCGCCGTGATGTCGGAGTACCCGATCAGCGCGCGGGGGCGCGCCCGCATCGCGTCCCAGTCGACGTGCGGGAGGAGGCGCATCGCGCCGTAGCCGCCGCGCAGGCACCAGATCGCGTCCACCGCCGGATCGCGGAGCGCGGCGTTGAGGTCGGCGAGGCGATCGGCGTCGTCGCCCGCGAAGTAGTCCGCGTGCGCCAGCGCGTGCTCCCCCACCACGGGCTCCCACCCCAGGCGGCGAGCGGTCTCGAGCGCGCGCGGCAGGTCGTTGGGGCCGAGGAGCGGACCGGCGGGCGCGACCAGGGCGACGCGGGCGCCGAGCGCGAGCGTGGGCGGGCGGAACGTGGGGGCGGCGACGGGCATGCCGGCGAACGTAGGCAGGCTCACCGGCCCCGGCAACGCGCCCGGGCGCGTCCCGCCTTTCGTCCGTTCCCGTACGAATGGGTACGGCCGTTGCCCAGGGAGGGGGCCCCCGCGAGGGGGACTCACCTCAGCAGGAGGCAGCACGATGGCCGATCGACAGAATCGCGACTCCCGCAACGATGACCTTCAGGGCAGCCAGTCCCGCCAGGGCGGCAGCCAGCAGTCCTCCAGCCGCCAGAACGACGAGGGCATGAGCGCGTCGTCGGGTGGCTCGCAGTCCAGCTCGTCCCGCTCGCGCAGCAGTCAGCGCGGCAGCCAGCAGTCCTCGGATCAGGGCGACGGCATGGACGGCATGTCGGCGAGCAGCGGCTCCAGCAGCGGCTCCAGCAGCGGCTCCAGCAGCGGCTCCGATCGCAACCGCGCGGACCACGGCATGGGCGCCAGCTCCCGCGATCGCCAGCAGCGCGACAGCGGCCGCGAGAGCGGCCGCGAGAGCGGCCGCGAGGGCCAGAGCGACCGTGAGGGCAGCGGCGGCTACGGCAACGACACCGGCTACAGCGGGGGCACGTCCGGCAGCCGCGACGACGAGGGCATGCGCGGGAGCTCGAGCAGCCCGTACCGCGACCAGGACGATCAGTCGTCGGACCGCTCGTCCGGCCGCACCCTCGAGCGCATGGACGACATGTGAGCGGAGCACGCTCCGCTCGTTGCGATCCATAGCGACGCCTGACGACGACGGCCGGCGCCCACGCGGCGCCGGCCGTCGTCGTACGTTCGCGGCCCACGCCATCTTGTCGTCGTGACCGATCCTGCCCTGCACTCCTGGCGCGACGCCGCCCTCCAGGCGATCCCGTGGGTCGCCGCGCCGCTCGTCGTCTGGTGGCGCACGCGCGACTCGCGCGCGCTCGACGACTACTCCGGCGTCGCCCCGTCCGACGCGCCGCTCATCTCGGTCGTGATCCCTGCGCGCGACGAGGCGCGCAACGTCGCGCGCTGCCTGCACTCCGTGCTCGGCACCACCTGGCCCGCGCTCGAGGTGCTCGTCGTCGACGACCACTCCACCGACGGCACCGGCGACATCGCCCGCGCTATCGCGGCGCGCGACACCCGCGTGCGCGTGCTCGACAACCCGGCGCTCCCCGACGGCTGGATGGGCAAGCAGTGGGCGTGCGCCACCGGCGCGGCGGCCGCGCGCGGCGACATCCTCGCCTTCGTCGACGCGGACACCACGCACGCGCCCGACCTGCTCCCGCGCGCGGTCAACGCGATGCGCGCGCGCGGCGCCGCCCTGCTCTCCGTCGCCGGCCGCCAGGAGATGGAAACGTTCTGGGAGCGCGTCGTGCAGCCGCAGGTCTTCGCCGTCATCGCGGGCCGCTTCGGCGGCACGGAGCGCGTCTCGCGCTCGCGCCACGCGGTCGACAAGATCGCCAACGGCCAGTGCCTGCTCATGACGCGCGCGGCGTACGACGCGATCGGCGGCCACGCCGCGGTGCGCGACGCGGTCGCGGAGGACCTCAAGCTCGCACAGCGCACCCACGCCGCGGGCCTTCCCGTCCACCTCCTCCTCGGCGAGTCGCAGCTCGCGACGCGCATGTACACGTCGCTGCGCGAGCTGGTGGGCGGCTGGCGCAAGAACGTCTTCGCCGGCGGCCGCGAGGCGATGCCGCTGGGCCGCGTGGGCCGGCTGCTCTTCCCGCTGCTGCTGCTGTTCCCGGCGTTGATGCAGCTCTGGCCGCTCGCGCTGCTGCTCGCCGCCGCCGCGGGCCTGCTCGACGACTGGACGCAGGTGCGGATGGCGACGATCGCGGTCGCGTGCACGCTGCTCTTCTGGATGGCGATCTACCGACGCTCGGGCCTCTCGCCGCTCTGGGCGCTCCTGTATCCGCTGGGCGCCGGCACCTACCTCACGATCGTCGCGCAGGCGATCGCGCGCGGCCGCCGCGTCGAGTGGCGCGGCCGCGTCTACCTCTCCGCGAGCGACCCGGCCTGACGTCGCTGCGTAGCCGCGTACCGCCACGCGCTCCACCGATACGGTCCCGCGCCGCGCACGACGCACTGTGTGCGCGTGCGCCTCGCCCTCGCCGCCCAGCTGCTCGCCGACGCCCGCTCGCTGCCCGCGCTCCTCCCCATCGCGCGCGCCGCCGGCTTCGCGTCCGCCCCGCTCACGCTCCCCCACGACACGCGCCGCACGCTCGGCATCGACGAGGCGATAATCACCCGCGCGCGCCTCGTCGTCGGGCCGGGCGCGCTCCGCGCGCTGCTCGCCACGGTGCCGGCGCGCACGCCGCTCCGCGACGCCGCGCGCACCCTCGCCTCACGCCTCGCGCTCCACGCGGCGCACGAGCGCTGGCTCCTGCTCCTCGTGCGCGACGACGGCGGTGCGCTCGCGGTCGCGGCCTGGACGCCGGTCGCGAACCGCCCGCCGCGCCTCCATGCCCTCCTCTGCGACCCGCGCGACGTCCGCGACAGCGACGCGGAGACGCTGCGCACGCTCCTCGCGCACGCGCCCGCACCCTCCGCCACCGACGTCGACGCGCTCCTCGCCCACCAGCGCTGGCTCGACGTCCTCGGACGCGACCGGCTGGGCACGCGCTTCTACCACGCGCTCGCGCGCACGGTCGCGACGCTCGCCGACGCGGCCACCGCCACGGTCCCCGACGCCGACGCGCGCGCCGACCTCGCGCTCCTCCACACGACGCGCTGCCTCTTCCTCGCCTTCCTCGAGGCGAAGGGCTGGCTCGACGGCGATCCCGCCTTCCTCGCGCACCGCTTCGACGCCTGCATGGCGAACGGTGGCGACTTCCACCGGCGCGTCCTGCGCCCGCTCTTCTTCGGCACGCTCAACACGCCGCGCAGTCGCCGCGCGCCGGTCGCGCGCGCCTTCGGCCGCATCCCCTTCCTCAACGGCGGCCTCTTCGCGCCCACCGCCCTCGAGCGCCGCCACCGGCGCCTCCACCTCGACGACGCCGCACTCGGCACGCTCGTCCACGACCTGCTCGCGAGTCACCGCTTCACGGCCCGCGAGGACGCCGCCGCCTGGTCCGAAGCCGCCGTCGACCCGGAGATGCTCGGCCGCGCCTTCGAGTCGCTGATGCACGCGCGCGACCGCCGCGCCACGGGCGCCTTCTACACGCCGCAGGCGATGGTGGAGCGCGTGACGTCGGCGGGCCTCCGCACGGCCCTCCTCGCGCCCCCGCCACGCGGACACGATGCGCTGCCGCCCACACTGGTCGACGCGTCGCTCGCGGGCCACGACGTCGCCAGCGATCCACGTGCCGCCACGCTGCGCCGCCGCGTGCTCGCGCTGCGCGCGCTCGACCCGGCCTGCGGCTCGGGCGCCTTCCTCGTGCACGCGCTGGAGCGCCTCGCCGATCTCCTCGCGACGGCCGGCGACGCGCGCCCGCTCGCCGACCTGCGGCGCGCGCTGCTCACGCACACGATCTTCGGCGTCGACCGCAACACGACGGCGGTCTGGCTCGCGGAGCTGCGCCTCTGGCTCTCGGTCGTGATCGAGGCGGACGTCGACGATCCGCTCCGCGTCCCTCCACTTCCGAACCTCGACCACAACGTCCGCGTCGGCGACGCGCTCGCGCTGCCGACGGGCCTCGCGCTCCCCGCGGACGCGACATGGGGCGGCGCACCGTGGGGCTCGGGTGCGCCAGTGCGCGCAGGCGGTGCACTGGCGACCCAGCGCGCCCGCTACGCCCGCTGCACGGGCGCCCGCAAGCGCGCCGCCGCCCGCGCCCTCGACGACGCGGAGCGCGCGCGGGCCCTCGCGACGCTCGACCGCGCCCTCCTCGCCCTGCGACACGAGCGCCGCGAGCTGCTCGCCGCCGCCCGCGCGCGCGACCTCTTCGGCGATCGCCGCCCGCCCTCCACGCGCGACCGCGAGCGCCTCCTCGCGCTTCGCCGCGCCATCCGCGCCGCCACCCGCCATCGCCGCGCGATCGCGGACGGCGCCGCGCTCCCCTTCGGCTTCGGGTGGCACTTCGGCGACGCGGCCGCGGCGTCCGGCTTCGACCTCGTCGTCGGCAATCCCCCATGGGTACGTCCGCACGCGATTCCCGCCGCGGAGCGCGACGCGCTGCGCGCCACCTACGCCTGCGCGCGCGACGCCGCCTGGCGCACGGGCGCCGCGCTCGCGGGCGCGGGCATGGGCTTCGGCAGCCAGGTGGACCTCGCGGCGCCCTTCGTCGAGCGCTCGCTCGCCCTGCTGCGGCCGGGTGGCGCGCTCTCACTGCTGGTGCCCGCGAAGCTCTGGCGCGCGCTCGCGGGCGGCGGCCTGCGCACCCTGCTCGCACGCGAGGCGGAGCTGCACGCGCTGGAAGACTGGACCGAGGCGCCCGCGGCCTTCGACGCGGCCACGTATCCATCGCTCGTCGTCGCCACGCGCCGCGCGTCTCACGACGACGCCACACCCGCGCGCGAGACGCACCTCCCTCACGTCGCGATCCGCGTGCACCGCCGCGCCGGCATCGCGGAGTCGCGGCTCGCGCCGCACGCCCTCGCGCTCGACGCCGATCCGGCCTCGCCGTGGCTGCTGCTCCCGCGCGACGTGCGCGCGGCCTTCGATCGCCTCCGCGCCGCCGGCCCCCCGCTCGGCGCCACCTCCCTCGCCCGCGCCACCCTCGGCGTGAAGTGCGGCTGCAACGACGCCTTCCTCGTCGACGTCGAGCCAGGCGACGGCCCGCTCGCCACGGTGCACGCCCGCGGCCGCACGGGCACGGTCGAGCGCGGGCTGCTGCGCCCCGCGCTGCGCGGCGAGGACCTCGCGCGCGGCAGCGACGCGCCGCTCACCAATTCCATCGTCTGGACGCATTGCGACGACGGCGCACCATTGCCCACGCTCCCGCCACGCGCGCTCCGCTGGCTCGCGCCGTGGCGCGCCCGCCTCGCGGCCCGCAGCGACGCCCGCAGCTCGCGCGCCTGGTGGACGCTCTTCCGCACGCACGGCGCGGACGCCCGGCGCCCGCGCGTCGCCTGGGCCGACCTCGCGCGTACTCCGTTACCGCGTCTCATGCCCGCCGGCGATCCGACGGTGCCGCTGAACTCGTGCTACGTCGCGTCGTTCGACGACCCGCGCGACGCCCGTGCGTTCGCCACCCTCCTCGCCGCCCCGCCCCTCGTCGCCTGGCTCGGCGCCCTCGCGGAGCCCGCACGCGGCGGCTTCCGCCGCCATCTCGCGTGGACGGTCGCGCTGCTGCCGGTGCCCGCCGACTGGCGCGCCGCACGCGACCTGCTCGCCGACGCATGGACCGCCACGCCCGGCGCGCGCACGCTCGCGGTCTGCGCGGCCTACGGCATCCCACCGCACGCGCTCGCGCCGCTGCTGGCCTGGGACGCGGGCCTCGTCCACGCCGACGCCCTCCCGCACGACGACGACGCCATGCGCGCCGCGCGCATGGTCCGCGAGCGACACGCCACGCATGCCGCATCATGCCGTCGCTGACCGGCGTCGCCCATGCGGGCATCGCCGCCGTGCGCGCGCGCATCGCCCGCGCCGCGCTCGCGGTCCCCGGCGCGCTCCCCGGCGCCACGCTCGGTAGCATCACGCTCCATCCGCACCAGCGGATCGCGGTCGCGCGGCTGCAGCACGCCCTCCGCGAGCATGGCGGCGCCCTCCTCGCCGACGACGTCGGCCTGGGCAAGACCTACGTCGCGCTCGCGGTCGCGCGCATCGAGTCGTCTACCGTCGTCGTCGCACCGGCCGCGCTGCGCGACACGTGGACGCACGCCTGTGCGGCCACCGGCGTCCGCTGCGCGTTCGTCAGCGTCGAGTCGCTCTCGCGCCCCGCGCTCGCTGCCGCGTCCTCCGACGTGCTCGCCCGTGCCGCCCTCGTGATCGTCGACGAGGCGCACCACCTCCGCAACCCCGCCACGCGCCGCTGGCGGCGGCTCGCCACGCTCGCGCGTCACGCACGCCTGCTGCTGCTCTCCGCCACCCCGATCCACAACTCCGCCCGCGATCTCGCCGCCCTCCTCTCGCTCTTCCTCGGCGCCCGCGCCACCACGCTCGACGCGGCGTCGCTCGCGCGCCTGATCGTGCGCCGCCGTGGACGACCCGCGGGCACGCACCTGCCACACGTCGCACCCACGCGCTGGCACCGCTTCGCTTCACGCGCGTTCGACGCTGCGCTGTGCGAGGCGATCCTCGCCCTCCCTCCTCCGCTCCCACCGCGCGACGGCGGCCTCGCGGCCTCGCTCGGCGCCATCACCCTACTGCGGCTCCTCGCGTCGGGTGAGGACGCGCTGCGCCACGGTGTGCGACGGCGCCTCACCGCCGCCGCCGCGCTCGACGCGGCGCTGCGCGGCGGCCGCCACCTCGCCACGCGTGAGCTGCGCGCGTGGGTCGGCGCGGAAGACGCGGTGCAGCTGGGCCTCGCGCTCGACGCCCCGACGACCGACGACGTGGCGGCGTTGCGCGACACGCTCTCTGCACACGCGCACGCGCTCCGCGCGCTGCTGCACCGGCTCGACGCCCCCGACGTCGCCGCGCGCGCCGACGAGCGTGCGGCGTGGCTGCGCGCGCTGCGCGCGTGTCGTCCCGACGCACCCGTCGTCGCCTTCACGCACTTCGCCGACTCGGCACGCGCGCTGTACGCGCGCATGGAGCGCGACGGACGCGTCGCGCTGCTCACGGCGTCGGGCGGTCGCATCGCGTCCGGGCCCGTGTCGCGCCGCGAGCTGCTCGCCCGCTTCGCGCCCATCGCCGCTGGTCTGCCGCCTCCGCCCGCGCGCGAGCGCATCGACCTGCTGCTCGCCACGGACTGCCTGTCCGAGGGGCTCGACCTGCGTGATGCGGCGACGGTCGTGCATCTCGACGTGCCGTGGACGCCCGCGCGTCTCGCGCAGCGCGTCGGCCGCGCGGCGCGGCTCGGCGGTCCGCACGCTCGGATCGCCGTCCACGGCCTCGCGCCGCCGCGCGAGGTCGCGCGCGCGCTCCGGCTCGCGGCGCGGCTGCACGCCAAGGCGCGCGCGGCGGCGCGCGTCGTCGGTGCGCGCATCGCCGGTGCGGACGACGCGCCCGCGCGCCACGTCGCCATTGCCTCGCGGCTCGAGCGCTGGCTCGACGCGTCCGTGTCCGGGGAGTCGACGCGCGCGGCGCGCACTCTCGTCACCGCCGTGTCCTCGCCGCGCGCGGGCTTTCTCGCGGCCTGCACCGTCGACGGCGCGTCCGTGCTCCTCGCGGCACGTGGCGAGGGCGCGGCACGGCCGGGCGGTCCAGTGCTCGCGTGGGCCGTGCGTCGGGTCGATCACGCGACCGTCGATCATCCACCGGAGCGCGCCGACGTGCTCACGGCGCTGCGGGCCGTTCGTCGATGGGCGCGTCGTACCGCGGCGCGTCGCGCGCTCGGTGGTGGTGTCGTGGCGCGGGAGGCGGCCGCGGCGCTCGGGGTTGCCGACGCCGCGCTCGCACGCGTTCCCGCGCATCGCCGTCCCGTGCTCGCCGCGCGTGTCGCGCGCCTGCGCGCCGCGCTCGCCGGTCCCGTGTCGGCCGGCACCGAGCGGGCGCTCGCTGCCCTCGCGCCCGGGCTGGAGGGCGAGGCGTGGCTCGACGCCGCCCTCGCCATCGTCGCCCCGGGCGAATCGTCCCCCGGTTCCGGCCCGTACGGCCCAGGGCCTCGCGTCGCCGCGCCGTCCGCGCTGGTGGTGCATGCCCTCGTGCTCCTCGTCCCGCCGGAGCGCCCCGGGGCCCGTTCAAACCTTTCGTCGCCTCGCCCGGTCTGACCTCGCGAGCCCGACGACGACACGATTCATGACGGTGGCCATCCAGGACTTCACTCCCACGCGCGTCGACCCCGAGCCGGTCGAGCCTTCCGATGCCGCGCTGGCCGCGGCGGGCGACCGGCGCGCGTTCGAGCGGCTCTACCGGGCGCACGTCGACCGTGTCTACGCCCTGTGCGTGCGCATGGTCGCCGACCGTGCGCTGGCCGAGGAGCTCACGCAGGACGTGTTCGTCCGGGCGTGGGAGAAGCTGTCGCTGTTCCGCGGCGAGAGCTCGTTCGGGACCTGGATCCACCGCATGACCGTGAACCTCGTGCTCAATCGCCGCGACAGCGACGGCCGGCGGGACCGCCGGACCATCGACGACGCGGAAGCCGTCGAGACCCTCCCCGCCCGGCCGCTCGCGCCGGGGGACCGGATGGACCTCGAGAAGGCGATCGCCGGCCTGCCGCCCGGCGCGCGCCGAGTCTTCCTCCTCCACGACGTGGAGGGGTACCGGCACGAGGAGATCGCCGAGCAGCTCGGGATCACCAGCGGCGGCAGCAAGGCGCAGCTCCACCGGGCGCGTCTCCTCCTGCGCGAGGCCCTGCAGCGATGACCGACATCCGTACCCCGACCCGACCCGCCGACGCCCTGCCCCCCGCCTGCGCGGTGGTGGACGAGCGGCTGATGGACTACCTCGAGGGCGACCTCCCGGCCGCCGATCGCGCGGCCGTCGAGGCCCACCTCGCCGAGTGCGGACGCTGCCGCGCCCTCGTGGCCGACCTGCGCGCCATCACGGCCGGCGCGGCCGCGCTCCCCGTGCTGCGCCCCGAGCGCGACCTGTGGGCCGGCATCGCCGAGCGCATCGAGGCGCCGGTGGTGCCGCTCCAGGTGCGGTCGACGACCCGTCGCGCGGAGCCGGCCGCCCGTGCGACGGTCGCCGTCACGCGGCGATGGATGGCGGCGGCCGCGGCGGCGCTCGTGACCGTGACCTCCGGCGTGACCTACCTGGCGACGCGCGGCCCCGACGCCCTGCGCGCGGTGGCGGCGGCCACGCCCGACACGACGGCCCGCGACACCGCGGCGCCGACGCCCGCGCCGGTCGCTCCGGCCGGGACCTCCGTGGCGACGCTGCCCGCGGCTCCGGAGCCGCGGCCGGACAGCGCCACGCCCGCGCCGGCCCCGGCGGCCGGCGGCACCGCGCGGCTGGCCGCGCGGCGTGCCACCCCGTCGGCCGAGGCCTCGGTGCCCGGCGTGCGGGACTACGACCGCGCGATCGCGACGCTCCGCACGGCCGTGCGCGAGCGGCGCGCCGACCTGGACTCGGGCACCGTCGCGGTGCTCGAGCGCAACCTCCGCATCATCGACGAGGCCATCCGCCAGAGCCGCGAGGCGCTGGCGAGCGATCCCGGCAGCCCGCTCGCCGGCCGCGCGCTGACCAAGGCGCTGGACCGCAAGGTCGAGCTGCTGCGGACGGTGGCCCTCATGCCGCGCACCTGAGAAGGACCCTGAGATGGACCCGCTCTCCCTCGCACATCTGCGGGCGCGCGCGCCGCGCCGCCCTTCTTCCGACGCTTCCGCACGCCCTGTCACGCGCCCTGCCATGCGCTCCCCCGTCCGTCTCTTCCATCTCGCGCTGCTGGCCGCCGTCGTCGGCAGCGTGGCGCCGCCGGCCACTGCGGCCGCCCAGCAGACCTCCAGCGAGCGTGAGCGCGAGCGTGAGCGCGAGCGCGCCGAGCGGGATCGCGAGCGCGAGCGGGAGCGCGCCGAGCGCGCGAAGGAGCGAGAGAAGGAGCGCGCGGAGCGTGAGAAGGAGCGCGCCAAGGAGCGCGAGCGCGACCGCCGCGACCGCGACGACGAGCGCGGCACCTACACGCAGACCCCGACGCGCATCGACACCACGGTGGGCGTGGGACGCGACGCGGTGGTCGACCTGGGGCTCATCAACGGCAACGTCACGGTGACGGCGTGGGGCCGCAACGACGTGCAGGTGCGCGCCTACAGCGAGCGCCTCCCGCTGCGCTTCGAGCACCAGGACGGGCGTGTGCGCGTCTGGGTGCCGTCGGGCAACTACCGCGGCCGCAGTGGCGAC